>CAZZDF010000042.1:0-10363 GCA_964652915.1 uncultured Propionivibrio sp.
TCCCCCGTCACCATTGACCTGCCCGTCGAAGGCACGGATACTTCAGGGGCGAACTCGTATTACTTCGACAGCATGTCACCGGCAAGCCGGTTTCCCCTGTTAGCGACCGGCAAAGTGGCGACAGCACATCCATCCAACGCCCCCTGGGAGGAATGAAACCATGCGTACTATCAAAGCGCTAGCGGCATTCGCGACACTGTTGGCCTTGTCTTTGCCCGCCTCTGCCGGCGAAGTCGACATGAACCGGCTCAACGCCTTTGCCAAAGACATGATCGCGCACCAGAGTCATACAATTGGCTACCCGGTCAATCAGAATGTTGACTTGCAGGAATTCTATCGCTGGTTCGCCGACTCGGGCCTGGCCAACGTGGCGATGAACAACGTGGGCAACCCGCGCAAAGACAGCCTGTATTCGCTGAATACGCATCAATTCGAAAACGAGGTGATCGATTTCTTCGCCCCGCTTTACGGTTTTACCAAAGACGAAGCCTGGGGATTTGTCACCTATAGCGGCACGGACGGAAACAATCATGGCGTCTATTTCGGCGTCAAATATCTTCTCTCGAAGAGCAAGATCAAGCCGGTTCTGTACGTTTCCGAGCAGGCGCACTATTCGATCAAAAAACTGGGCGATCTGCAGCATCTGGATATGCGGCTAATCCCCGCCGATGTCAATGGCAGGATGGACATCAAGGCCTTTGAAAAAGCGCTCGACCCGAAGCGCCCGGCGCTTATTGTCATCGCCATGGGAACGACCTTCAAGGGCGGTATCGACGACCAGGAGGCCATCGAGCAGGTGTTGCAGAAGAAAAAGCCCATCGCCGTCTACCGCCATCTGGATGCCGCGCTTTTTGGCGGTTATCTGCCTTTCACCAAGCACAACGACCTGGTCAACCGCACCAAGCATCACTTTGACTCCATTGCGGTCAGCGGCCATAAGTTCTTTGGATTCGACGAGCCGCTCGGGCTTTTCATCACGACCAACGAAGTGCTTTCCCGCCAGAACCCGTTCAAGGTTCCTTATCTGAACGACGCCGTTCCGACCATCACCTGCTCACGCTCCAGCCTTGGCCCCTTGAAGTTCTGGTGGAAGATTCAGAAAACCGGGCTTGATGGCTACCAGAAACAGGCGGAACAGATTCTAGCCAACGCCGACTACCTGAAACAGCGTCTGGACGAAATCAGCTATCCGTCATGGAAAAACGACTTCTCCAACACCGTCTATTTCAAGCGCCCCAGCCAATGGGTGATGAAGAAATGGGATCTGGCGCCGGATAATGACCCACGGCTTGGCGGTGATCTGGCTCACGAAATCGTGATGCAACACGAAGGAAAGGACATTATCGAACAGTTCCTTGCCGACTTGCAAAAGGACGTGGCAGATCAGAAGAAATAGCTGCAGACACCAACCAACCGGTAAATACCTGCCCGAACGGCATCGGGCAGGTATCGACAGATCAGGTATTGGGCTGGCTGGCCATGAGCAATATCATCGCCCCTACTCTCTGCGAATCACCTGCGTCGTGCAATGCGCCGCACCGTAACCACCGGTCAGGTTATAAAAATTCATCCAGGTAACATCGACCCCTTCGTTGGCCAGACGCTGCTTATAGGCCTCGCTGACACCGTCAATCGCCAGTATTTTCCTGGCTCCGAGCGAGACGAAATTGATCCCGTACTTAAGCTGATCGGCGTTGCTCACCGGAATCAGCTTCATCTTCAGGTCTTCCTCAAGGAATTTCTGGAACGGAATATCGCCAGCAGTCTTTACATACTTGCCGTCTTTGATCTCGTATAGATCGACCAGCGACTTCTTGGCCGGATCGGATGCCTTGATGATGTTCCCCGAATCGTCAAACTGGTCGATGCGCTCCTCAACAATCACTGCCAGATTTTTATCGATCACGTTGAAATAGGTGTCCAGATGCATCTGATCCTGGTTTTTCCAGGCATCCTTGACCACAGCGACCCGTTTGCTACCGAACACATCCGCTTTCAACAACTGGGCAATAGCTTCGGCATTGCTCCGCAGCCCCTGGCCGATCAACGCGGTATCTCCGGCCGGGATGAAGTCCCCGCCTTCCAGCCGCGCCTTGCCGCTCACTTCATAAACCGGCAAAACCCCCAGTTTCTTGTAGGCAAAACGGGCGATTTTAGTTTCCTGCTCGCGCTGCGGCGCATTGAAATGCCCGACTACCACACCTTTTGCCGTAGTAATTACCTGATCGCGCATGAAGTAGAGGTTCATCACCGGATCGGTTACATAGCTCGCCATCAAGCCTGTGTTGTGCCCCTTGGTCGACTGGAGATTGATCAAGGGCCGCTGGAGAATGATCGAAACAAGCTCTTTCGGATGCAGCTTCGCCACCACTTCTTTCTTGTAGGCTTCCTGCGCGCTGGCGAGATTCTTCGGAAGCGCTTTGGTGTCATAGCGGAGCGATTCACTGGCAAGCGCCCGAAGCTCATCAAGTTCCAGCCCTGGCCGCGGAGCACCGTTAGACTCAAGCGTTCCGGCCAGCAATATATCGACCAGACGCAGCACCTTGACGCCATTTTTAGCCATCAGGCAAATGAAATCGGCATGCTCCTTGCGCGCACCGTCGATCGAAAACGGCCGCTCAAAAAGCGCCGCAGCCGGATGGACCACGCCAAAAAACAGCTCGTCTCCGGGGGTATGCACAACAACGGTTTTTGCCGCAAGCCATTCGGCGCCGCTTCCGACCGAAGCCGGGGCGATCATCTTGGCAGTCACGAGGCTTTGACATTCGCCCTGCTGCTCGGCCGAAACAGCCGAAGCTGAGAGCAAGCAAAAAGCAACAGCGGAAAGCGTCGTTAACCAACCGCCAAAAAAACTAGCGCGGGTCATCGGGCAAGCACATTTCTGCTTCATAACAAGACCTCCTGAAAATAATCAAAAAACCTCACCCAGCATGCAGCGGGCACTTCCTCCACCGACCGTTTCAATCGTTTCGATACTCACCGGCAAAAGCTCGCCAAAACCAGCGAGCACGCTCTTTTGCTCGGGCGTGAAGTTGTCGAAAGCCGTTTGTGACATGACGATCAGCTTCCTGCCCTGCGCCTCAAGCTGCAAGATATTGCCGCACATTGCCCGCACCTGCGCCTGGGTAATCGTGATCACCGTTTTGCCGGAGCTTTCCAGCGCTTTCAACACGGCCGCACGCTCCTCGGCATCACTGATCGCTTCTGCGCAAATAACCGCAAAACGGTCACCCACACTCATCATCACATTGGTGTGATAAATCAGTTTCCCTGAAGCGTCAAAACTGCTGAACGGGACGGGGCGATAGCCCAGTTTTTCCGAAAAATCGGCAAGCACTTTTTTGTCAGTGCGCGGGGAAAGCGCGGCGTAGGCAATACGATAAACCCGATCAAGCACCAGGCTGCCGGTTCCTTCCAGAAAGATTCCTTGCGCCTCGTACTGGCTCAAATCGACAGTTCTGCTCACCGGCATGGCCGACGCATTGAGCTTTTCGGTCAACTCCCCGAGCCGCCTTTCCGCGCGCCGATTCGGCGCAAGCATCGGATAACCAACCAGCACCCGCTCGCCACTGACCGACTTATGCAAAGAAAACCAGTTATTGGGAAACACCGCATCGGGCGTTTTGATATCGCGACGGCTCGGCAGCGTAATCACCCGGATGCCAGACGCTCGAAGCCGCTCAACCATGCCAGAAAATTCGGCCATGGCACGCTGCTTGACCACCTCTGGGTTACCTGGCGCGTTCTGAAAGACATTGCTCGCGGCGGTTTCCTGATTGAAGCCAAAATCATCCGGGGAAACCATGAACACCGTACCAGTCGTTTGGCGCTCTCCCCCCAGAACATCCGCACCAAGCTCAGAAGCGAGCACGCTTGCGGGCAAGGTCGAAAAGACAAGCAAAGAGAAAAACAGAATTCGGACGAACGACAGCATCTCTCTCTCCTCAAGAAAACACCCACGCGCATGCCCATCGTATCAAATTTAACAGGTCTTATTTCTAGGGAAGTGCTAAACAAGTCGGCAAATTTTTGGTTCATCGCGCTTTACCGGGGAAGGCGCGATGAACCAAATTTTTGACCGAACGGTAGATACCGAGTCGAATTGTGAAAAAAGTCGATTTTTCATCGTATCAACGGCCTTGTTGGGTGGGGATGCGGGAGATCCCCCCGATCCGCCTCATACAGGACTCACCTCTCCTGTCAGAGGTCGTCCCCATTTGTTGTTGATGTTGAGCATCGCCAGCATGGCAAACGCCCGATTGGTGTTCTTGGCGAGACCACGATAACGGACTTTGCCCCACCCAGAGGCGCTTGAGCGTAAGAAACCGATGTTCGACTTTGGAACGAACACTGGATTTCCTCCGGTTGCTAGCCTTGTCGGCTTCCGTCAGCGGACGGTTCTTGTAGGCCCGCTTGCAGGTAAAGTCTTTTGCCTTCGGCCCCAGTTCTTTGAGCCGCTCCCGTTGTGTCTTGGCCCGGCAGGCGCTATCCCCATAGAGCCAGGTTTCCTGACCATGCAGCAGATTCGCAACTTCCTGACTGTCGTGAACATTCGCCGCCGTGACGCTGGCGTGATGAATCAATCCGGTCTTGCTGTCGGCGCCGATGTGCAGTTTCATACCGAAGTGCCAGTTCTTCCCTTTCTTGGTTTGATGCGTCTCTGGATCACGCGCCTTATCCTGATTCTTGATCGAGGGTGGTGCAGCAATCAAGGTGGCATCAACAATCGTGCCGCCAAAAAGTTTCATGCCGTTGGCCATCAGCAATTGACCGACTCTGGCGAAGAGCGCGGCACCCAGTTAATGGGTTTCCAGCAGATGACGGAAGTTCATCAGCGTCGTGACATCCAGAACCCGTTCGTGACCCAAGTCGATCCGGCAGAACTCCCGGAAAACCGGAACATCGTACAAGACATCCTCACAGGCCACGTCGCTCAGGTTGAACCAGTTGGCAATGCATTACATCCGCAGTATCCGTTCCAAACCCACCGGCGGCCGACCATTACCCGCCTTCGGGTAGTGCGGTTCAATCAGCGCGCAAAACTCAGCCCACGGCATCAGGCTTTCCATACGCGCCAGAAACTCGGCCTTGCGCGTTCTTCGACTGTGTTTCTCAAACCCTCTTGTCGCCGCCAATGTCATCTGCTCCATCGTTTCAATCCCCGTGATCAATTCCTTGCTTCAGACATTATGACAAAAGAATCGTTCACTCTTTTTGTGACTTGCTCGGCTTTTCCTTGACAGGTCGCGCTCCTATTTCACTTCGGCCAGTTCTTTACGCACCCTTGCCAACTCCAGTTCCAGTTCGCTTGGCAAACGCTGCACTTTGCCCACCTCTTCAAGCTTGCCTTCCCGAGCCGCACGCACCCAGTTATCCAGGCTGCTCTTTGGCATCGATAGCTGCTTCGCTGCTCTTGCTACCGACACACCTGTTGTCTCAACCAACTTGACCGCCTCAGTTCGAAACTCCGGCTTGTATATCCCTCTCGGTGTCCGTTTCATTTCCACCCTACACATCGTTAAATTACACGATCCGTCAGACTCCCTACTTTTCAGCCTGCCTTAGTCACGGATAGCTTCGAAATGGAATACCCCCTTCCCAGCCCGTCCCTATCAAGCGACCAGAGCATCCCGTACGGCCGCGATTAGCCTGGGCAGACGTTCGGCAAGCGGCGCAAGCGCTGCTTGCGCCGCCGCACGATCGCCGCATTTGAGCGCAACATCGAGGTCACTGGCCATGGCGTGAATCGGCGTAGCACCAACACTCCCTGCAGCACCTTTAAGAAAATGAGCCAGACGTTCTGCTGCGGCCAGTTCGTTACGTTCGATCAACTCAGCAAGCTGGTGCACATCGTCACCATGGTTATCAATAAAAAGCTTGAGCAAGCGCTTATAAAATGGCAGTTTTCCAAGTGCCAGCACCAGCCCCGCATCAAAATTCAAATCAGCCATTGCAGCCAACCGTACGCGCAAATCAGCCTCGACGTCGCTTGCCTGCGACCCAACAACGGAAGGCACTTCGCTTTGCAACGCCTTCTGCTCAGATGCCACAACAGAAAGCGCGTCTTTTGCTCGACCATCCGATAGCAAAGTCGATTCATTTGCACCGGCTTTCTTGCTGCCACTTGACAGCCACTTGTGCAAAACAGCGTAAAGCTGCTCCGGCTCGACCGGCTTTGCGATGAAATCATTCATCCCTGCATCCACGCAGGCACGACGATCGGCATCAAAAGCATTGGCAGTCATCGCCAAAATAGGCTTGTCGCGCCAAGCAGGCAAGGCGCGGATGGCGCGACAAGCTGCCAGACCATCCATTACCGGCATCTGCACATCCATCAGAATCAGGGCATAGTCAGCCGTTTTTACCTTATCCAGGGCCATAGCGCCATCTTCGGCCGTATCCACTTCCAAGCCAACATCATGCAACAATTCTGTCGCCACTTCACGGTTGATAGGGTTATCTTCCGCCAGCAACACACGCAAGCCAGCCTGTTCGCGACGCAAAGCCTCTTCGGCATCCGCGTACTGCTCCGTTTGTGCCGGCATAACGCCTTGTCCGCGCTGCAAGCGCACCGTAAACCAGAAGATACTTCCTTCGCCCAGCGTACTTTCCACCCCGGCTTCACCGCCCATCATCCGCGCCAAATTTCGCGTCAACGCCAATCCAAGGCCTGTGCCGCCAAACTTGCGGGTGGCACTGGCATCGGCCTGCTGGAACACCTGGAATAATTGGCCAATCTGCTCTGGTGCCAAGCCGATACCCGTATCCTGGACTTCAAAGCGCACCTGAGGACCATTCAAACCATCATCCAGCAACTTGGCGCGCAAAACGATGCTGCCGCGCTCGGTAAACTTCAACGCATTGCCTGCCAGATTTAGCAAACACTGCCGCAAACGCAGGGCATCGCCGTGCAGCCACTGCGGCACCGAATCGGCATCAACCTCGACGCGCAGCCCCTTCGCCTGTGCCGATGCGGCAATCAACGAAGCCACATGATCAAGCACCGCCGAGAGATGGAAGTCCTCCAACGTCAATTCCAGCCTGCCCGCCTCGACCTTCGACAAATCGAGAATGTCATTGATCAAGCCGAGCAAATGCTGACCGGAGGCCTGAATCTGCCCCAGCCGCGCTGCTTGCTGAGGAGTCACGTTATCTTTTTGCAGCAAATGAGTCAGTCCCAGAATGGCATTCATCGGCGTACGAATCTCGTGACTCATATTGGCCAGAAATGCGCTCTTGGCCAGACTGGCAGCATCGGCCTTCGTTTTTGCAGCCTCCAGCGCGGCGGTACGTTCGGCAACCTGCTCTTCGAGATGACTCCGATAACGCTCCAGTTCGGCTCCGACGCGTTTTTTCTCAGTAACATCCTCCTTCACCGCAACGTAATGGCTAACACTCCCATCCGCCTGCCGCAGCGGCGTAATGCTGACCGACTCAACATATTCCTCGCCATTAGCCTTGCGGTTAATGAATTCACCTTTCCAAGGCTGACCGGCGGTAAGTTTCGCCCACAAATCGTCGTAAGTGGCACGCGATGTTTTGCCGGATTTCAAGACACGCGGATTCCGGCCAATCACCTGCTCGCGCGTGTAACCGGTGGTCGCCAAAAACGCCGCGTTGACGTATTCAATCTCGACCGCAAGATTGGTAATAACAATACTCTCCTGGCTCTGCTCCACGGCCAGCGCCAACTGGCGTAGCGAGGCTTCTGCTCGTCGCTGATCTTGCAACACACTCAACAGCGCTGCTCGTCCGCGTTCCAGTTCCCGTGTATGTTTGTCTGCTCCAGCCTCAGCCTGTTTTTTCTCGGTAATGTCGTAACAATGACCGATATAGCCGATAAATTCCCCCTCGCTATCGAAACGAGGCGTACCCATATCGAGAATCCAGCCATACTCTCCGTTAGCTTTGCGTAAACGATACTCCATTGAAAAAGGCTCACGACGATCGAAATGACTGACGTAAATATTCAGACAACGATCAAAGTCGTCCGGATGCACTCCTTCTGCCCAACCGTTACCCAGTTCCTGTTCCAAGCTGCGGCCTGTGTAATGCAGCCATGGCTCGTTGAAATAGTTACACAGCTTGTCGGTTCCAGATGCCCAGATCAACGTAAGGCCGCTATTAGCCAAAGTACGAAAATGTTGCTCGCTTTCACGCAACGCTGCCGCCAACTGCCGACTACTCGCCAGTTGTTGCTGGCGCCAAATAAGGCCAACCCCAAGACTAACCAACAACACCAGCAAGGTAGCCAACAGCCCGATGATCCAAGCCTGCTGGCGCAGCGGGGCATAGACCTCGCTCAAATCAAGCTTGACTTCCATAAACCAGGGCGTACCGGCAACCTTGCGCAGGGCAGCGAGCACCGGCACGCCACGATAATCTTCCCCTTCAACCACGCCCTCCTGCCCCTGAACGGCCATCACAGCCGGCAGACCAGGCGTTTCAGAAATAGCGCCGCTTAAACTCGACCCGGATTTGATACTGTGGCGCAGCGCGTTCAAAAAAACCACCTCGTCACCTTCGCGCCGGATCAGCAACGTTTCACCGCTATCGCTGGGAACCGGCCAGCGCTGGAGCGCCGGAAAGAGAAAATCCTGCGGGTCGATAATGAAGAGCAACGCCCCGGCAGCCGACGGCTCCGCCTGCGGCAAAAGCCCTACCGGCACGGCAAAAGCTATGAGAGCGGACTGATCCGGCAGCCGGTGCAGGTCAAAAAAAACGACATCGCGCGCGCTCATGGTGTCCCGCGCATACTCACGAATACGCGCAACGGTCACGGCATCCTGCCAGCGCGTCTCGGAATTGGTCGCCTGCAAACGCAACGTACCCGCCGCATCAAACAAAACGACCGCGCTATAGCCATACGCTTTTTGAACGCGACTCATCCACTGCTGCAATTCCTGGCGAACAACCGCATCGTGCGGAGCCTGCAAAAAGCGCCGCGCCAGCGACTGATCGATACGTGTTATGGCATCAGCGCGACGTTCATGCATCCACTGGGCTATCTGCTCGGATTTCAACGCCGCGATGTAGTCGAGTCTTTCCACGGCTAAACGTCGGGTTTCCACCTTCTGATTATTGAATTGCAGCCAGCCGCCAACACTGATCAACGCCACCATGAGCGCCAGAAAGCCAAGCAACCACACCCCGAAAGAACGGCTCACCCCGGCATGAAAAGTCGGCGCGCTCATAATTGAGTACCAGCAAGGGGCGGGTTTTCGGCCGAATCATCCGCCAGTTCCACTGCATAGCGTGGCGCTTCGCCCAAGCGTTGGCGCAAAGCATCGGCCTCGCGCTTGAGTTCAAGCACACGCTCTTCACGACCGAGCATCACTTCATACCACTGCTGCAATTCGGCAAGCTGTCGTTCGGCTTTAGCTCCCATGCGCTTCTTACTGACGATGCGCCAGATCGTCTCACCAATCAGCCTGACAGTCTCCACATCCATGTCAGAATAGAGGCTAGGCTTATTACCAACACCAGTAATCATCCGTACCAAACCACCTTCGATCACCGGTACGCTGATCATCCGCTCAAGATGCGCATGCCCTTCCGGCAAACCCCGCTTTTTCGGATAGTTGGCGTAATCGTTGATCACCACCGGTACGCGCTGGCGCAAGGCATCCGCCCAAACGCCCGCCTTGCTGGCCGGATAGTGTGAATCGAAAGCCGCTTTGCAATAGTGTTTTAACGTAGCGCGCGACCAGGTGACCAGTTCAATCGTCTCTTGATCATCATGAACAAAATGGATAAAAGCAATCTGGCTTCCCGTCAGTTCCTCGGCGAGCTCCTGACCGCGCTGCATGAATGAAGCCTCATCCAGCGTTTCCGCGACCGATGGCAATTCCAGCAAAGCTTCGGCACGACGGGCGGCCAAAGACAAGGATTGCTCTGCCTGCTTACGCTCAGTAATGTCCTGAAAGGACGCCATCATCCCCACAGGAAGACCAGCTGCGTCGCTCATCAAGCTGCACGACAGCTCTGCCGTAAAGAACGAACCATCGCGACGACGACAGACCACCTCCCCATTCCAGTAACCAGCTTGTTTGATCACCTGAATGGCGACCTCGGCTTCGTTGGAGTTTTGGACGTGGTGCAAGGGAGTTGTCCCCATTACCTCATCGACTGAATCGTAGCCATGCATCCTCAGCCAAGCCGGGTTAGCGTAGCTTATTTTTCCATCGAGATCAGAAATAGCCATGCCAGAGAGAGACGAATCAAGCGCGGCATCCTTAACGAGCAACAACTCCTCTACCCGTTTACGCTCAGTAATGCTTTCGAAAGCAATTCCCACATGATTTCTAGGGAAACGCTGATTAAGTAGCAAAAGCAGTGAACGATTTCATTGTCATATGGTCTG
>CAZZDF010000043.1:0-10202 GCA_964652915.1 uncultured Propionivibrio sp.
CCAGCGCCTCACCCGCAGCGCCGGGGCGCAGGGCAAAAGTCGGCGCGCCGTGCGGAACAAAGATCGAATGGGTGTAATGGGTGTTCATGATCGTCTTCTTGCCGATGCAATGCTTGTATGGACAGCAGGGTAACCAGCTAATTCCGTGCGAAATAGAAGACAATAAGCAAATGTTTATTGCCAGATAAACAACAATTGGTCAGGACGTGGCTGTTGAAGGTTGAAATGCCATGCGTTGACCGGCGTTGTGGCGCAGCGATAGGATGGGATCGGCGGGACGATTGCGATCCCTCCGTTGTTACACAGGGGGAGAAGTGGAAAAACTTGGTCCTATCGCATTGGGTGCTTTGTTGGGCTTGTTGAGTTGCGCTGAAATCAAAGCGGGGGAAAAAATCATATTTGTATCAGACCCCTATCCTCCTTACGTAATCGACGGCGGCCACGGCAAGGGTTACGTTACCGATATGGTTTTGTTGATTTTCAAAAAAGCAGGATTGGAGGCCGAATATAAAAATGTTCCCTTCAAAAGGGCGCTTGCCGAGATTGAGCGAGGGAATTTCACAGGGTTGCTGGCGCTCTCGCCCGGGCGTGAAAAATACCTCTTCACAGAAAATTCAATGGGTTATTTCAAAAACCAGTTTTTTGTCCGGGCGGATTCCACTTGGAAATGGGATGGCCGCTCATCGCTCGAAAAAGTGGTCTTTGGCGGCATTTTGGGGTACCGGTTTGATAAAGAGTTTATCGACCCTCATGTGGAAAAATTTAAAGGCGATCCGGAACGTGTCCAATTGATCGCCGGGCAAGATGCTCTTCAAAGAAATATTGTGAAGATGACGATGGGAAGGATCGATGTCATTTTTGATGATTCACTGGCCATTGCCTATGCGGCCAAAGAAGCTGGCGTTAAAGAAAAAATACGAATTGCTGATGTTGATGATCAGTTGAAAAGCAAAAAGCTTTTCGAGTCGAAAAAAGTATCGGTCGGGTTTCATTCCAGCAACCCCAAAGCCGCGGAGTACATAAAAATTCTGGATGACGGTATTAAGGAGATCAAAAAGACCGGTGAATTCAGAGAAATTCTTTTGAAATATGGGCTTGAGAATTATGTTCAGCAGGAATAGGGGTTGGTCAGTGTCGTGTTCAGGCTGCTGGGGTGCGATTCCCTGTGTCTTGTTGCAAAGGCGCTAAATAAAACAACAGCTTACGCAATTTATCCATTATTCACTTTGTATATTTCCGGATAGAAAAGCATGGACCGTTTGGAAGCAATGCATCTCTTTGTTCGGGTCGCCGAGCTCGGGAGCTTTTCTGCGGTGGCGGTGCAGCTTGGCGTGGCGCGTTCGGTGGTGACGCGGCAGATTGCGGCGCTGGAGGCGCATCTGGGCGTCAAGCTGATGGTGCGGAGTACGCGCCGATTGGCGTTGACCTCGGCCGGATCAAGCTATCTCGAAAAATGCCGGGTGATTCTTAATCTGGTGGATACGGCCGAAACCGATGTTGCCGCCGAACGGCTGGCGCCGCGCGGCAATGTGCGGATCAGTCTGCCGCTGAGTTTTGGGTTGAGCCACCTTGGTCCCGTGTTGCTGGAGTTTTCGCAGCGTTATCCGGAAGTCAGCCTGGAAATGGATTTCTCGGATCGCAGCGTCAATCTGATCGGGGAGGCTTTTGATCTGACGATTCGTATTACGTCGAATCTGAAGCCGGGTGACATCGCGCGCAAGATCAGTAGTCGCCGCCTGCGGGTCGTGGCGGCGCCGGATTATCTGGCGCGCCATGGCCGGCCCCGGCATCCTTCGGAGCTGATCAATCACCAGTGTCTTGGCTACACGCTGGGCGCTGGCGCAACGAGCTGGCAATTTCTTGTTGATGGCGTGGCGACGAGCTTCCCGATCCGCTGTCGGATCACTTCGAATAATGGCGAGGTGCTTACCGAGGCGGCGGCGCGTGGGCTGGGCATCACTTGTCATCCGGATTTCATCGTGGACCGCTATCTTGCTGACGGGCGGGTCGAAGAGATTCTGGCCGATTTTCCGGCGCCCGAACTGGGCGTTTATGCGGTGTTGCCGACCAACCGGCATGTGCCGCATCGCATCCGGGTGCTCATCGACTTTTTGGCGGAGAAACTGGCGCAGGATTGATGCGGCGGAGTTTTTTGTCTGCCGTTTGTGGTTGCCACGTATCCGATTGTATTGAAATCCCAAAGGATGGCCGGAGGAAGGGTAAAATCGCGGGATACGGCGTGTCGCAAGGCGCGCGAGGATTTTGCATTGATGATTGGGGATTGTTGTGTTTATTTTTGTGCTTAATTGCGGGAGTTCTTCGTTCAAGTATCAATTGCTCGATATGTCAGACGAGCGTCGTGTGGCGGTCGGTCTGGTCGAGCGGATCGGTTTGAAGGATTCGATCCTGGCCTATCAGCCGGCCAATGGCGAAAAGACGGTGGAAACCGGCGATATCGCCGATCACGCGGAGGCCATCCGGCGCGTTTTGGGCAAGCTGGTGGCGCCCAATGGTGGGGTGATCAAGTCGCTTTCCGAGATCACTGCGATTGGTCATCGCGTGGTGCATGGTGGCGAAAAGTTTTCCAAATCGGTGCGCGTCGATTCGAACGTGCTGGCAACAATTCGCGAAAATATTCCGCTGGCGCCCTTGCACAACCCGGCCAACATTATTGGCATCGAGGCGATGATGCGCGCCTTGCCCGGCGTGCCCAATGTGGCGGTGTTCGATACGGCGTTTCACGCGACCATGCCGGCGGAGTCGTATATGTACGCCGTTCCTTACGAGTGGTACGAGCGGCATCATGTGCGGCGCTACGGTTTTCATGGTACTTCGCACCGCTTTGTTTCCGAGCGTGCGGCCGAAATGCTCGGAATCGCCAAGGATCGCTTTAACTGCATTACCTGCCATATGGGTAACGGCTCCTCGTATACGGCGATTAGGAATGGCCAGTCCTACGATACGAGCATGGGCATGACGCCGCTCGAAGGCTTGGTCATGGGTTCGCGCTGCGGCGATATCGACGCCAGTATTCCCGGCTATATGGCCGCGCAGGCCGGCATGTCGCTCGCCGATATCGATAATGCCCTGAACAAGAAATCCGGGCTGCTCGGCGTGTCGGGTGTCGGCTCGGACATGCGCGATGTCGAGAATGCCGCCAGTACCGGCAACGCCCGTGCGCAACTGGCGCTCGACATGCTGTTGCACCGCGCGCTCAAATACATTGGCGCTTATGCCGTCGAGTTGGGGCGGGTCGATGCCATCGTGTTTACCGGCGGCATCGGCGAAAACGGGAAGGAGTTCCGTGCTTTGCTGGTCGAGCGCTTGACTGCCCTTGGCGTCAGGCTCGATGCGGCGGCGAACAATGTGCGCGGCAAGGAAGCGCTTATTTCCACGGCCGATTCGCCGATCAAGGTGCTGGTCGTACCGACCAACGAAGAGTTGATGATTGCCCGCGAGACCAAAGAGATCGTAGGCGCCTAGCCGCTGGGTGTCGGGAAGCGCGCGCGTGAGTGCCGTTTTTTCCAGCCCTTCCCGCTGTTGGAGAACAATGAATGAGTAAGCGTTTTACGCAGATATTTTTGGTGGCCCCGACCCGGCAGGCCGTTGGCCTGACCTCGGTAGCCTTGGGCATCGTCCGTAGCTTGCAGCGTCTGGGTGTCGAGGCGGCCTTTGCCAAGCCGGTCGATCAGGATATTACGGATAATTCGGAGTTTTTTGCCCGCACGCTGTTCCAGATGCCGGTTCCCGAGCCGCTGTCTTTCCGCGAGACGGCTGAGCGCATCGCGGCGAATGAAACCAGCGAATTGCTGGAAGAAATCGTTGCGCTATGCATGAACGCCGGGAAGGACGCCAATGTACTGGTCGTTGAGGGCTTGCACACCGATTCGGTGCATTCCTTCGGTTCGCAACTGAACGTCGACATCGCCAATAGCCTCAAGGCGGAAGTCGTTCTGGTGGCCGATGCCTCCGCGCCTAATGCCGTGGTCGATTTGCATTTCAGCATCAGCCAATTCACCAACGAAGGTTGCAAGGTCGCCGGAGTGATTTTCAACAAGGCGCCCGAAGGCTTCGACGCCGACGACGCGTTGCTGCTTCTGGGCGATACGCGCATCTGGGGGGTGATTGGCAACAATCCGCAGTTGCGCGCCTTGCGCACGCTGGATGTGGCCGAGCATTTGAATGCCGAAGTGGTGTTCGCCGGCGATATTGCCACCCGTCGCGTGCATGAATCGGCGATCGCCGCGCGGTCGGTGCTTGAGGTGATTCCGCGCTTGCGCTCGGGCACCCTGATCATCACTTCCGGCGATCGGGATGACGTGATTCTGGCTTCCGCCTTGGCTGCCAGTCGCGGTATCGAGCTGGCCGGGGTGTTGCTGACCCATGATAGCGTGATCGAGCCGCAAGTCATGGAACTGGCGGCGCCGGTCTTGAACAGCGGGCTGCCGATTTTGCGTACCGGCGACGACAGTTTCGTTACCGCCCTGCGTATCAGCAAGATCCCGGATTCCGTGCCGCACGAAGACACGGCACGGATGAACATGGTGCTCGATTTTGTTGCCGATCATCTGGATGACGAGATTATTTCCGGGTCTTTGCATCAAGCCGAGTCGACCAAGCTTTCGCCCCCGGCCTTCCGTTATCAGCTGATCCAGAAGGCGCGCTCGCAGCAGAAGCGCATCGTGCTGCCGGAAGGCGAGGAGCCGCGCACCGTCAAGGCTGCGGTTATTTGCGAAGAAAAGGGGATTGCCCGCTGCGTCCTGCTTGGCAAGCGGGAAGTCATCGAAACCGTCGCCGCCTCGCAGGGCATCAGCTTGCCCGATAGCCTGGAAATCATTGATCCGGATGCCATCCGCAGTCGCTACGTGGCGCCGATGGTCGAATTGCGCAAGGCCAAGTGTCTGACGCCCGATCAGGCCATCGCCCAGCTTGAAGACGCGGTCGTTGTCGGGACGATGATGCTTGCCGAAGGAGATGTCGATGGGCTCGTTTCCGGTGCGGTGCATACGACCGCCAACACGGTGCGGCCGGCTTTGCAGTTGATCAAGACGGCGCCGGAGTCGTCGATTGTTTCCTCGGTGTTCTTCATGCTCATGCCCGACCAGGTGTTGGTCTATGGCGATTGCGCGATCAATCCGGTGCCGACTGCCGAGCAGTTGGCCGAAATCGCCAAGCAAAGCGCCGATAGCGCCGCCGCCTTTGGCATCACCCCGAAAGTGGCGATGATCAGTTACAGCACCGGGGTGTCCGGTGCTGGTGACGACGTCGAGAAGGTCCGCCAGGCAACCGAGATCGCCCACCAGAAGTACCCCGATCTGGTGCTTGATGGCCCCCTGCAGTACGACGCCGCGTCGGTGGTCGAGGTCGGCCGGCAAAAGGCGCCGAACAGCCCGGTCGCCGGGCAGGCCACGGTGTTCGTCTTCCCCGATCTGAATACCGGCAATACCACCTACAAGGCTGTTCAGCGCAGCGCCAACGTCGTTTCGGTCGGCCCAATGCTGCAAGGCTTGCGCAAGCCGGTTAACGATTTGTCGCGCGGCGCCTTGGTTGACGACATCGTCTTCACCATCGCCCTGACTGCCATTCAGGCGCAGACCACGCCGTCAGCAACGGCCGAGTAGCTTTTATCGCTGCCCTGAAGGCCAATGAATACGCGGGTCTTCAGGGGGTAAGGCGGAGAGCCAGTAGGCATAGGCCTTGCAGGCGAAGGCTATGTTTCGTCGGTGGTCGTTTTACGGCAAACAGCGGGGGCGATCCCTCGGTCTTTTAGTTCGGCTGCGCGGGCCTTGATCAGCGGTTCGATGCTGTTCCACGACGGTGTGAAATTGGCCCAGCCGCCGGCTTGTGTGGCTAGGCTGGCCAGCGTCCAGTCGTCCATGGCTTCGGAATACTGTTTCAAGGACCAGCGGATCATCCCACGGTGCGCCAGCGATTCCGGATAGGCGCTGCTTTCTTCTTCGCTACAGGTGCTGCCGTAAGCGGCGAGTGACCGGTTGATCGCCGCGAGAGCCTCTTCGTTGCGCCCGAGCAGATGCAGAGCCCAGGCTTTGCTATCGAGGTTGAAGGCGTTTTCTTCGATGGCCAGTGATTGATCGAGCAAGCAATTGGCGGTGTTGAGCAGGCGCGGCGGTGTTTGTGTGAGTAATTCGTAGGCGATGCTGTTGAGAATCGAAGCGTGTTCGTTGGACGCGGCGGAGGCGAGTTTTTGCGCAACCAGTGTCTTGATTTGTTCGAGTGAGCCATAACGGATCAGCAAGGCGTCGATCTTTCCTTGCAGCAGGTTTATGTGTTCCTCGGGGCGCGGTGAGGCGAGCAGGCGTTGCATGGCTTTAATGCGCTTTGCCGGCGAGGGATGCGCCATGGCTAGATTGACCGCACGTTGCAAGGCTCGGCACTCGTCGGTCGGCATCTGATAAAGCGACATGGTGCGCGGGGTGGTGCTCATGGTGCGGATGGTCGAACCGTCGGGCAGGGTTTTTCCGCAGAAGAGTCCGCCGAGTTGATCGTTGATCAGGTAGGGGAGATTGCCCGGCGCGCTTGCGCAGCCGGTTTCGTCGATCAGTCGGAAACTTTCGCCATACTCTCCGCGGCCGACGAGGGGCTGAACGTACCATGCGTCTGGCGCGACCGGCTCGTTGAAACGCATGGCGATGGTTCGGCCAAGGCGGTCGGTTGTTCCGCGATGGAAATGGGTGCCATCGGGGAAAGTGGCCTCGCCTTTGAGTTCTATCTGGTAGCGTCCGCTGCGAAAGGGGCGGTTGATGCGCTGCGGATCACGTACGACAAAGCGATAGCTGTAGCTTCCGGTGCCGAGTTGCCGTCGCGTTTGGCCCGATGCCGGCGATTCGATGCCAAGGTAGCTTGGACTTGCGGGCGCCGGGCAATCGCCGGCGTATGCGGTGTGCAGAAACATCGTCAAGACGAGCAGGACGCCGGTAGCTGGTTTGGACAGAGCAATCATCGTGAAGTGAGTGTGTTGGTGCGTCGGTGGCGTGAGCTGATTGTGCTCAAACCGGGGCCGATTTGAGTTTTCTGTTGAGCCACAGACGGAATGGAAAGATCAGCAGGTAGATCTGGCTGCTTGTTCCAGGAATCCAGAAGCCGGCGATGAGCGCAATGAGCGCGACGGTGGGCAGAATGAGCACCGAATAGAGGTTGTTGCGAATTTCCAGTGCGCTCGTTGTGGGTGAGATGAGATGGTTTTTTACGGCGTAATACCAGCTCAGCCACGAGCAAAGCCCGATTGCCAGAAGATTCCCGTGGAAGACAAAAGCGGAGGCCGCGTGATCGCCGTATTGCCCGATCAGCGAGGCCGAAAAAGGCAGCAGGGCGATGAACAGTTGCCAGAAGATGTTGATCCAGAGCAGCGAGCCATCCAGATTGGCTATCCATTGATACTGGCGGTGGTGGATACGCCAGAGCGAGGCCAGCAGCAGGAAACTTAAGATAAATACGAAAAAACGCGGCGTCATCGAATAAAGCAGGCTGATCAGCTCGGCGTTGTTCATCGCTGAGGCCGAGTCGGGAACCTGAATGTTCATGACTAGCAATGTCATGGCAATCGAAGAAATGCCATCGAACAGGGTTTGCATCCTGGCCGATGGCAGACTGGCGCCTTTGGCTTCCGGCATGGCGGCTTCCTTGGGTGAAAAGCGTTGTGTGCTGATTAGTCCTTGATCACTGGCCCCGCAGCTGCTCGAGAATCGCCGGGTTTTCCAGCGTCGAGATGTCTTGGACGACCGTGTCTCCTTTGGCCAGCGAGCGTAGCAGGCGACGCATGATTTTCCCCGAGCGGGTCTTGGGCAGATTTTCGCCGAAGCGGATGTCCTTGGGTTTGGCAATCGGGCCGATCTTGACGGCGACGTGATCCTGCAGTTCCTTGATCATTTTGGCTGAAGCTTCACCTGTAGGACGCGTACCCTTCAATACGACAAAGGCGCAGATCGCTTCACCGGTCAGATCGTCCGGCCGCCCGACGACGGCGGCTTCGGCGACCATCGGGTGCGAAACCAGTGCCGATTCGATTTCCATCGTTCCCATGCGGTGTCCGGAAACATTCAGGACGTCGTCGATTCGTCCGGTGATGGTGAAGTAGCCGGTGCTGGCATCGCGGATGGCACCGTCGCCGGCTAGGTAGTACTCGCCGTTAAAATCGTCTGGGTAGTAGGAGCGTTTGAAGCGATCCGGGTCGTTCCAGATGGTGCGGATCATCGAGGGCCAGGGTTTGGTGATGACCAGCAGGCCGCCTTTGCCCCATTCGAGTTCGGTTCCGGTTTCATCGACCACCGCCGCTTGGATGCCGGGGAATGGCAGGGTGCAGGATCCCGGTACCATGGGCGTCACACCGGGCAAGGGCGTGATCATGTGGCCGCCGGTTTCTGTCTGCCAGAAAGTGTCGACGATCGGGCAACGGCCGCCGCCGACTTCGTTGTAGTACCACATCCAGGCGGCCGGGTTGATCGGCTCGCCGACCGTGCCCAGTAGCCGTAGCGAAGACAAATTGTAGTTCTTGGGGGCAACTGCTGGGTTGGTGTCGGAGGCCTTGATCAGCGAGCGGATCGCCGTCGGCGCGGTGTAGAAGATGGTCGCCTTGTGGTCCTGAATCATCTTCCAGAAACGTCCGGCATCGGGATAAACCGGAACGCCTTCGAAGACCATTTGCGTGCCGCCGCAGGCCAGCGGGCCGTAGGCAACATAGGTGTGGCCGGTAACCCAGCCGATATCGGCGGTGCACCAGAATATATCCTCCGGTTTCAGGTCGAAGGTCCATTTCATGGTCAGTACGGCGTGCAGCAGGTAGCCTCCGGTCGAATGCTGAACCCCCTTGGGTTTGCCGGTCGAGCCGGAGGTGTAAAGCAGGAAAAGCGGGTGCTCGGCTTCGACCCACTCTGGCTCGCAGGTCTCCGGCTGGTTAGCGACGACATCGTCCCACCACAGGTCGCGCTCGGCGGTCATTGGGCAGTGTCCGCCGGTGCGTTTGAAAACGATGACAGTCTTGATTGACTCGCATCCGCCCAAAGCGATGGCTTCATCGACGGCAGGCTTGAGTGGTAGCTTTTTTCCACCCCGGCATTGTTCGTCGGTGGTGATTACGGCAACGGCGCCGGCATCGTTGATCCGGTCGCGTACCGATTGCGCCGAAAAGCCGCCGAAGACCACCGAGTGAATGGCGCCAATGCGCGCGCAGGCCTGCATGGCAATGACGCCTTCGATCCCCATGGCCATATAGATGATGACGCGATCGCCTTTTTTGATGCCACGAGCGCGCAGACCGTTGGCCAGTTGGCAGACCTTGCCCAATAATGACTTGTAGGTGATCGATCTGACCTCGCCATCGTCGGTTTCCGAGATGATCGCCGCTTTGTCGCTCAGCCCGGCATCAACATTTCGATCAAGACAGTTGTACGAGGCATTGAGCGTTCCATCGGAAAACCACTTGAAGAACGGTGCATCGGAAGCGTCGAGTGTTTGGCTAAAAGCTTGCTTCCAGGTGACATGCTCTCGCGCCAGACGCGCCCAGTAAGCGGTGTAATCGTTGGCCGCCTCGGCGCAAAGCGCGTCATAGGCATCCTTGCCCGAAATTGTCGCGTGCTTGACGAAATCGGTTGGCGGAAGGATGAGCGCGGATGTTTCGTTCTGGGACATGCATTGCCTCCTGCGATTGACTCAAAAGAAGAATGCGATCTGACGTCGCTTGGATAGTTCCAGTTTTACATATCACTCACCATTAACCAACACCCCAAAAGCGAGAATTCAGTTTTTATTGGTAATTTGCTTGACGGGGGGGTAAGCCTTTGCTATAGTTCGCCCCCTCGCAACACAGCACCCCTTCGGAAAGCATCCCGGAAGGAAAATAGCAGAATGGTGTGTTGACGAGGTTGAGGAGGGCTGATAGAATCTCGCCTCTTTATCGGACGCGGGGTGGAGCAGTCTGGCAGCTCGTCGGGCTCATAACCCGAAGGTCACAGGTTCAAATCCTGTCCCCGCAACCAAGTAGTGCGCTCTTTAAAAATGTGACAATCGATAGGTGTGGGTTCTTGGTCTGGTTGTATCTGTGAATGCAGATCGCAAAAAGATGAAGTAACTCGCACGATGTAAAAGTCTGTGGATTTGTAAAAGGATCTACAGGACGTCAAGCGAGAGTTTAAACAGGAATTGAACTGAAGAGTTTGATCCTGGCTCAGATTGAACGCTGGCGGCAT
>CAZZDF010000044.1:0-10149 GCA_964652915.1 uncultured Propionivibrio sp.
CGTTGGCGCAAAGCGGCATCGGTTCGCGCCGCGAGATGGAAGAGTTGATTGCCGCTGGGCGGGTCAATGTCAACGGTGAAACGGCGCAGATCGGGCAATCCGTGGTTCCGGGTGATCGCGTCAAGGTTAATGGCAAGCTGGTGCATATCAAGTTCTCCAACCGACTGCCGCGGGTGATTATTTATCACAAGCCGGAAGGTGAAATCGTCTCGCGTGACGATCCCGAGCATCGCCCGACGGTATTTACCTCCTTGCCGAAAATGTCCGGCGGGCGCTGGGTCGCAGTCGGCCGTCTCGACTTCAATACCAGTGGTCTGCTGCTGTTTACTACCTCCGGCGAGTTGGCCAATCGGCTGATGCATCCGCGTTATAACCTGGTTCGCGAATACGCGGTGCGCGTGCTTGGCGAGATTTCCCTGGAAGCCCAGCAGAGTCTGCTTCAAGGTATCGAACTTGAGGATGGAATTGCACAGTTCGCCACCTTTCAGGATGGCGGTGGCGATGGCGCCAACCACTGGTACCGCGTTTCGCTGTTTGAAGGGCGTAATCGTGAAGTCCGGCGCATGTTCGAAGCCGTTGGTGTGGTCGTCAGTCGCCTGATGCGTGTGCGTTACGGCCCGTTTGTCCTGCCGCCCAATCTCAAGCGCGGCAAGGTGCTGGAAATCGGCGAAGCCGACGTAAAAAAGCTGTTGGCCGAATTTGGCATGGAAGATCCGGCGCCCGGTCGGCCTTTGCGAAGGGCTCGGGAGCGTTGAGTTCGGATGACGATCAGTCATTGCGCGCTGGATATGCGCCCATCGGAGGTGTTAGGTGACAGATAACCCCTACGAAGCCCCAAAAGCGGAAGTCGGTGACAAGGACCTCTCGGGGCGCTTTGTCAATTACACGCCGGCGCAAGTCAAAAAACTCTACTATCGCTCGTGCAACATCAACGCGATCGCGCTCATTGTGGCGTTTGGTATTGTCGCGTTGGCTACGGTGCTGTTGATTGGTGATGAACCGGTCGTTCTCAAAGTGATCTTTGTTGCGCTGGTCGTTCTTTATTCGGTGACCTTTGTCGGCCTGCTCAAGCGAACCTCATGGGGGCGGATTTGCGGCATTGTGGTATGTGTCATCAGTTTGATCAATATTCCCCTTGGTACGCTCATCGGGGTCATGGGTCTGTTTGCTTTTGTCAAAGCAAAGGAGTTGTTTGGGCCGGAACGTATTACTCACGAAGAGGTTAAAACGGCATTCAAGGGTTTGAAGGGCTCCAAATTAATCTGAGTTAATTGTGGTGCGCCATGTGCCGCTGAATACCTGAGTGTCGCAACTCGGGTTGCGGCCGTCGTGGTAGCGCTTCTGTCACCATCGTCTTTGTCTCGTTCAGCATTTTCGGCAGTTGTGCCGGAGTGTTGGTACAATCACGGGTTATCTGCGCGCTCGGCAGGATATTTGCCGTTTTGCGTGGTTTTGTGACCTGTTAAATAAGGAAAGACGACTTATGGCTATTGAAAGAACCCTCTCCATCATCAAACCTGATGCCGTTGCCAAGAACGTGATCGGGAAAATCTATTCCCGTTTTGAAACCAATGGTTTGAAGATCATCGCTTCCAGAATGGCCTGGTTGTCGCCGCAAGAAGCCGGCGAGTTTTACGCAGTGCACAAGGAGCGTCCCTTCTACAAGGATCTGGTGACTTTCATGACTTCCGGTCCGGTGATGATTCAGGTTCTCGAAGGTGAAGATGCGATCGCCAAGAATCGTGATCTGATGGGCGCGACCGATCCGAAAAAAGCCGCTCCCGGTACGATCCGTGCCGATTTTGCTTCGTCGATCGACGCCAATGCCGTGCATGGTTCGGATGGCCCGGATACCGCCAAGGTTGAAATCGCCTTCTTCTTCCCGGCGATGAACGTTTACTCGGGTCGTTGATCCGGAGTAGCGCTGTATGACCGTCAATCTGCTCGATTTTGATGCGGCCGGCCTGACCGCCTTCTTTGCCGAAATCGGTGAAAAGCCGTTTCGCGCCAAGCAGGTGTTGCGCTGGATGCATCGCTTCGGGCAGAACGACTTTGATGCAATGACCGACATCGCCAAAAGCTTGCGTGAAAAGCTCAAGGCGATGGCCTCGGTTACGCCGCCTGGCATCGTTTCGGACAAACTCTCGGACGACGGGACGCGCAAATTTTTGTTTGATGTCGGTGGCAGTAATGCCGTGGAAACGGTATTCATCCCGGAAGATGATCGCGGCACGCTATGCGTCTCGTCACAGGCTGGCTGTGCCCTCGATTGTTCTTTTTGTTCGACCGGCAAGCAGGGCTTTAATCGCAATCTGAACGTATCGGAAATCATTGGCCAGTTGTGGCAGGCGAATCGCGCACTGGGTTTTGATCCCAAGGGCGAACGCATCATCAGCAACGTGGTGATGATGGGGATGGGCGAGCCACTGGCGAATTTCGACAATACGGTTGCGGCTTTGCGCCTGATGCTTGATGACAATGCCTATGGCTTGTCGCGCCGCCGGGTGACGGTGTCGACTTCCGGTCTGGTGCCGGCGATGGATCGTCTGGGCGAGGAATGTCCGGTGGCGCTGGCGGTGTCGCTGCATGCGTCGAACGACAAACTGCGCGACGAATTGGTGCCGATCAATCGCAAGTATCCACTCGCCGAGCTGATGGCCGCGTGTCAGCGTTATCTCGACAAGGCGCCGCGCGATTTCGTTACTTTTGAATACGTCATGCTCTATGGCGTTAATGACTCGGATACGCAGGCTTACGAATTGCTGGAATTGACGCGCAAGGTGCCCTGCAAATTCAATCTGATTCCGTTCAATCCTTTCCCTGGTTCGCCGTATCAGCGATCTTCGGCTGTACGCATCAGGCGATTTGCTGAGATACTGATGGGCGCTGGGGTGGTGACCACCACGCGCAAGACGCGCGGTGATGACATTGATGCAGCCTGCGGGCAGTTGGCCGGACAGGTTCAGGACAAGACGCGGCGGACGACGCAGCGGCTAATTGAAATTCACGAGGCAGGTGTGCGATGAAAGCATTACTCAGAGTTGGCGTTGCTTTGTGTTTAGGTTCGATGGCCATGGTTTTTGCGTCAACGGCGTTGGCACAAAAATCGATGCCGCCTCCGTCCGAGCCAATGGGAACGATGAAGCCGAAGGATGATTACACGCGGGCAAAATTGCATACCGAATTGGGCTCGATGTATTTCCAGGACGGCAATGCGATTGTCGCGCTAGAGGAATTGAGTATTGCCATTTCGATCGATCCGAACTATGCGCCGGCTTACAGCATTCGGGCGGTAGTGCTGCACCAGCTTAAAGAATATGAATCGGCGGAAAAGGACTTCAGGAAAGCCCTGAGTTTGGATGAAAAAGACCCGGAGATCGCTAATAACTACGGCTGGTATCTCTGTCAACGCGGGCGAGCAAAGGAATCGATTGCATATTTTGAGCGTGCGATTCGAAATTCGTTGTACAAAACTCCGGAAATCGCCTATTTGAATGCGGGCGGGTGTTATGTCAAGACGGGCGAACTGGATTTGGCCGAGGATTCGGTCAGAAAGAGTTTGCAGTTTTCACCGGGCGATCCACGTGCATTGTTTCAGTTGGCTAACATTAATTACTTGCGTGGTAACAATGATGCAGCCAAGAAGTATCTGAGCGACGTGGTTCGCGCGGTTGATCCGAATGCGGAAATATTGTGGTTGATGATACGCGTAGAGCGCCGCCTGGGAGATCGTAGCGCCGAGGCCAGCCATACCGCTCAGTTGCGGCGCAAGTTTCCGGAGTCTCAGGAGTATCGTGAATTGTTGAAAGGGAACTACGAATGAGTACGACGGAGGACTCTTCGCTTATCGCCGATGAGCAGTCGGTGGAAGATGCCCAGGATGCGCTTGCTATTGCGGCGACGCCAGTGCCACTAAGCGTAGGTCAGCAGCTTCGTGCCGCGCGGGAGGCCAAGGGAATGTCTTTGGCCGATGTGGCACGGGCGCTCAAGTTGAGTACGCGTCAGATTGAGGCGCTGGAAACAGAGGATTGGTCGAGTCTGCCGGGTATGACCATAATTCGCGGCTTCATACGCAATGAGGCTCGTTTGCTCGGGTTGAACTCCGATCTTTTGATGGCCGAGCTCGACAAGCTAAACATGCCGCAAGTGGTTGATCTTGAATTGAAACCGGGAACGCCGGTTAGTATTTCCGGCGAAAGCGCTGCTGATCGGCGCGATTACGTGCGGGTTTTTTCTGGCTTGATTATTCTGGGTTTGGCTATCGCCGCTTTTTTCCTGTTGCCGCAGGATTGGTGGCAATCGAGTATGTCGGCGTTGAAGGCGGTATCGCAGTCGAACGAAGCGGTTGTTGAGAGCGAGCCAGTGGCTTCGCCTGAAGAAGAGGTTGGTACGGCGGAGCTTGCGGTTGTTGCCCAGCCCGATCAATCCGTAGTCCCCGAAACGCCTTCTGAACCGCTGCCGCCAGCGGCCGTCGATCCTGTTGCGGTCTCTGGCAACGCTCTGAAATTCAGCTTTACCAAGCCGGCCTGGGTCGAAGTTCGTGATCGTGACGGTCAGATTATTTTCTCCCGGCTGAATCAGGCAGATACCCAGCAGATCGTGGAGGGACAGCCGCCGTTTTCCTTGATCGTTGGTAATGCCACGTACGTGACGCTTGAATACAAGGGGAAAGCGGTGGAGTTGGGCAATCGGAGCAAGGATGACGTGTCGCGCTTGTCTCTTGAGTAATTTTGAAATTTTGTACAGTGAGTGTTTGTGAGTAATCGTTGCGTTTTACGCAGACCGACGCGAGCGGTCAGAATCGGGAAAGTGATCGTTGGTGGCGATGCGCCCGTCGTCGTTCAGTCAATGACCAATACCGATACGGTCGATGTGCAGAGAACGGCCAATCAGTGCGCGGAGCTGGCGCTTGCTGGTTCCGAGTTGGTGCGGATTACCGTAAATACCCCGGAAGCGGCGGCGGCGGTACCTAAAATCCGCGCGTATCTCGATGGCATGGGCATTGATGTCCCCTTGATAGGCGATTTTCACTACAACGGCCATCGTTTGCTCGCCGAAAACCCCGAGTGTGCGCAGGTTTTGGCGAAGTACCGGATCAATCCGGGGAATGTAGGGCATGGCAGGAAGCGCGACGAGCAATTTGCGCAGATGATTGAAATTGCTTGCCGCTACGACAAGCCGGTGCGCATCGGCGTCAATTGGGGAAGCCTCGATCAGGATCTGCTGGCGCGCGTCATGGACGAGAATTCACGGCGTCCGGAGCCAATGGACGCGGTCGAGGTGATGCGTGAGGCGATGGTTGCCTCGGCGCTTGAGTCTGCAGCCAAGGCTGAAGAATTGGGTTTGCCGGGCGATCACATTATTCTTTCCTGCAAGGTTTCCGGTGTGCAGGATTTGATTGCCATTTATCGCGAGTTGTCGCGACGTTCGGACTATCCTTTGCATCTCGGTTTAACCGAGGCGGGTATGGGCTCGAAAGGGATTGTGGCCTCGACGGCGGCCATGTCGGTGCTGTTGCAGGAAGGTATTGGCGACACCATTCGTGTTTCGCTCACACCTGAGCCGGGCGGCAAGCGTACGCAGGAGGTGATCGTCGCACAGGAAATGCTCCAGACTATGGGCTTGCGTGCCTTCATGCCGATGGTTGCGGCCTGCCCTGGTTGCGGGCGGACGACGAGTAGCTTCTTCCAGGAACTAGCGCAGTCGATTCAGGAGCACGTGCGCAGCCAAATGCCGCAGTGGCGGGGTGATTACGACGGTGTCGAGAACATGACGCTGGCAGTCATGGGCTGTGTGGTTAACGGCCCCGGCGAAAGCAAGCATGCGAATATCGGGATCAGCCTGCCCGGAACCGGGGAAGCGCCTGCCGCACCGGTGTTTGAGGATGGAGTAAAGACCGTTACTTTGCGCGGCGAGCACATCGCCGAAGAATTTACGGCCATTGTGGATCGCTATGTGGCCCGCACTTATCAAAGAAAGAACGTATCAAAATCATGAGCAAGAATATCCAGTCCGTTCGCGGCATGAACGACATCCTGCCGGGCGAAGCCGAGTTTTGGGAACTCTTCGAGGAAACTGTGCGCTCGTGGCTGAAGAGCTACGGCTATCGGCCGATTCGCCTGCCTATTGTCGAGCCGACGCCGCTTTTTTGCCGGGCGATTGGCGAAGTGACCGACATCGTTGAAAAGGAGATGTATTCCTTTGTCGATAGCCTGAATGGCGAGCCGCTAACGCTGCGTCCGGAAGGTACGGCCGGTTGCGTGCGGGCAGTGATTCAACATAAGCTGGCGGCACAGCATCCGCAACGTCTTTATTACATGGGGCAGATGTTCCGGCACGAACGGCCGCAAAAGGGACGCTATCGCCAGTTCAATCAGGTCGGTGTCGAGTCCTTTGGCTATGCCGGTCCCGATATCGATGCGGAACAAATCTTGATGGGCGCCCGGCTCTGGGACGATCTTGGGTTGGACGGCATCAAGCTGCAGTTGAATACGTTGGGTCAGCTTGACGAGCGCGCCAAGCATCGCGCCGAGCTGATTGCCTATTTCGAGAAGTACACCGATTTGCTCGATGAAGAGGCAAAACGCCGCCTTTACACCAATCCTTTGCGCATCCTCGACAGCAAAAATCCGACGATGCAGGAAATGATTCTCGGTGCGCCGAAGTTGATCGATCATCTGGGCGCAGAATCCATGGCGCATTTCGAGGGCGTGCAGCAGGTATTACGCGATGTGGGTTTGCCTTATGAGATCAATCCGCGTCTGGTGCGTGGCCTCGATTACTACAATCTGACGGTTTTTGAGTGGGTGACCGATCGTCTTGGCGCGCAGGGAACGGTTTGTGCCGGTGGCCGTTACGACGGGCTGGTCGAGCAACTGGGCGGCAAGCCGACGCCGGCTTGCGGTTTTGCCATGGGGGTCGAGCGTCTGGTGACGTTGATCCGCGAATCGGGTGGCGAGCCGGAGCCAGAAGGAATCGATGTCTATCTGGTGCATCAGGGCGAAGCGGCTTCCCGGCTGGCACCGCGCGTTGCGGAAGGCTTGCGTGATAACGGGATCGACGTGCTATTCCATTGCGGTGGCGGCGGTTTCAAAGCGCAAATGAAAAAGGCCGACGCTTCGGGCGCACAGTTTGCCGTTATCATCGGCGATGATGAAGCGAATGCCGGTGAGGTAACGCTCAAGCCATTGCGTGCCGATGGTGATGAGCGAAATGAGCAGAAACGTGTCAGCGTCGATCATGTCGCTGACGAAATCATGAATTCGTTTATGGATTGGGAAGAAGAGTAATGGCGACCTACGATCTTGAAGAGCAGGAACAACTAGCCGAATTAAAGGCGTGGTGGAAGCAATACGGCAATCTGGTCGTTAATGTCCTGACTGCAGCGGCGGTCGTGGTGATTGCCTGGCAAGGCTGGAACTGGTACCAGCGTAATCAGTCGGCGCAAGCGTCGATGGTCTATGCGGTGCTGCAAAAGGCGGTTTATGAAAACGATGCGCAGCGGATTACGGCGGCCAGCGGCGAGTTGCTCGAGAAATTTGGCGGTTCGGATTACGCTGCATTGGGCGCGTTGACGGCGGCCAAGGCGATGATTGAAGCGGGCGATGCCAAGACGGCGAAATTGAAGTTGATTTGGGTTGTTGAGCACGGCAAAAACGAGGTGCGCGAATTGGCGCGTTTGCGCTTGGCGGCATTGTTGCTTGACGAAAAAGCTTACGATGAAGCGCTGAAACGCCTTGATGGCGATGTCAGCCCGGCCTTTGCTGCACGTTTTGCCGAAAGTCGTGGCGATGTGCTTTTTGCGCAGGAGAAAAAAGAAGAGGCCGCTTCGGCTTATCAGGCGGCCTTGTCCGAACTCGAAAAGGCTGACAAGGCAGAGGTTGAAGGGGCGGGTGTGCGCGGCTCGTCCAGTCAGTCCAACGTCATTTATCGTGATCTCTTGCAGCAGAAAATTGATTCCTTGGGTGGGAGCAAGTAATGAGAGCAGGCCTGGTCGCCGTATTGCTGTCTACGGGCGTGGTGCTGTCTCTGGCAGGCTGTTCGACCCTGGATTCGATCAATCCGTTTGCCAGCAAAGGGCCGAAAATGGCCGAGCTGCAAGCGATCGAGACGACTGCCGAAGTTCGCTCCATCTGGCGTGAAAGTGTTGGCAAGGGCGATGGTTATGCGTTTTCGCCGGCGGTGGTCGGTTCGACTGTCTATGCGGCCAGCAAAGACGGCACCTTGATGCGTATCGACGATGGCAAGCAGGCCTGGAAGATCAATGTGGGCCAGAAATTGTCTGGAGGTGTTGGCGCTGATGCCCATATGGTCGTGGTGGGTTCTCCCAAGGGCGATATTCTGGCGTTTTCATCCGGAGACGGAACGGCGTTGTGGCAAGCCAAGGCCTCCAGCGAAATTCTTGCGCCGCCAGCCTTGGGCGAAGGCATTGTGGTTGTGCGCAGCGGTGACAATCGCATGGCAGCCTACGATAGGGCCGATGGCAAGAGAAAGTGGCTTTTTCAGCGCCCGTTGGTTCCGTTGGCCTTGCGCGTGACCTCCAGTCCGATTATTGAAGGCAAGTACGTGTTTGCCGGGTTTCCCGGAGGGAAACTGATCGCCGTGAGCACAACCAATGGCGCACAGTTGTGGGAAGGGACGGTTGCTGTTCCCAAAGGGGCGTCGGAACTGGATCGGGTGGCCGATATTTCCAGTGCGCCGGTTATTTCCGGGCGGGCGATTTGTTCAGTGGCTTTTCAGGGGCGTGTGGCTTGTTTTGACCTCGGAAACGGCAACATGGTTTGGGCGCGGGATATGTCCAGTGCCGCCGGATTGGCCATTGAAGGCCGTTATCTTTACGTGACCGATGACAAAGGCGCGGTTCACGCGCTCGATATGGCCAGCGGCGCGAGCATATGGAAGCAGGACAAACTGCTTCATCGCCGGGTGACCGCTCCCTTGCCACGGCGGAATCTGATCGCTGTTGCCGATGTTCAGGGCGTCGTCCATTTTCTGAATCGCGATGATGGCTCGTTTGTCGCGCGCGTAACCACGGACGGAAGTCCTGTTTTGTCTTCACTGAAGCCGCTCGGCAGTGGCTTGGTGGTGCAAACAAGCAACGGCGGTGTTTACGCCATCGAGGCACAATGAAACCAACCATTGCCATTGTCGGTCGTCCCAACGTCGGAAAATCGACGCTTTTCAATCGCCTGACCAAGACGCGCGATGCGCTTGTTGCGGATATTCCGGGGCTTACCCGGGATCGTCATTACGGTCATGGCAAGCTGGGAAGCAAGCCCTACCTGGTGGTTGATACCGGCGGTTTCGAACCGTTGGCCAAGGAAGGCATCATGCATGAGATGGCGCGGCAGGCCGAACAGGCAATTGCCGAGTCCGATGCGATCATTTTTGTGGTCGATGGGCGTACCGGGATTACCGCGCTTGACAAGGAAATTGCCAACAAGCTGCGCAAGGTCGCACGTCCGGTTGTTGTTGCGGTGAATAAAGCCGAAGGGATGAATCAGGGCATTGTCATCGCCGATTTTCATGAGTTGGGCTTGGGTGAGCCGTATGCCATCTCGGCGACGCATGGTGAAGGGGTGCGCGGGCTGATTGAACTGGTGCTCGAACCTTATCCTGAACCCGAGGACAGCGATCAGGAAAACGATGTTCTCAGAGTGGCCATTGTCGGCCGGCCGAACGTCGGCAAGAGTACGATGATCAACGCCATTCTTGGGGAAGAGCGGGTTATCGCCTATGATCAGCCAGGAACGACTCGCGACGCGATTTTTGTCGATTTCGAGCGTGACGGGAAACATTACACCTTGATTGATACGGCCGGCCTGCGCCGTAAAGGCAAGGTTTTCGAGACTATCGAAAAATTTTCCGTGATCAAGACGCTGCAATCGATCGAAGATGCGCATGTGGTGATTCTGGTTCTCGACGCGCGGCAGGATATTTCCGATCAGGATGCGCATATCGCTGGTTTTGTCGTTGAATCCGGTCGTGCGCTGGTGGTTGCCGTGAATAAGTGGGATGGTCTTGATTCCTACGTTCGCGATCAGATCAAGGGAGATTTGGAGGCCAAGCTCAAATTTCTTGATTTTGCCAATTTCCATTATGTTTCGGCGCTGAAAGGTCAAGGGCTGGCGCAGGTGTTCCGTTCGGTCG
>CAZZDF010000045.1:0-10118 GCA_964652915.1 uncultured Propionivibrio sp.
CGCATCGTTGCGATGTGATTCGGTGTGGCGAAGCTACACGTATTGATGTTCCATGCTTTTTACACACGTAGAGCTATACAGAGGTAAGGACATAGTCTTTTGCGGACCGAAGGGTCAGCAAAACTTGCATCAGGGGGTCTGCCTGGTGCGCCTTCACCAAGAGGTGAGGACGCAGCCGGCAGACCGCCAACTGCAAATACACACACGGGGGAAACCCCACGTCAGACGTCGCCAACGTTTGACAAACTGCCATAGCTGCATGCCGGGTAATGCTGGCTGGTGCGGCTGTAATGGGCGCTGGAAGACGACAGTCTTCCTTCGACCCAATCCGAAATGTGTTGTTGGGCGACACGGAAACGGGCGTCTGGGTAAGCAGTTGGTTACCCAGATACCCTGCTAATTGTGAAGCGGTGTAAATCCGTCAATGTCGGCACGTTCGAATAAGAAGGGCGTGACGATTGCTGCGCGTGTGGGCTGCTGAGGTGTCAGAAATGGCACAGGGCGACGAGGGGAAACCTGGACTCGCCGGCACTATCTTATGGATGGGTCGCTGGATAGCTTAAGCACGTAACTAGGGGTGTGAGTCCCCTTTATCGCAGTAAGAAACCTTGGGTACGCTCCTTCGGGAGTGATGCGTTGATGACGAGTCAAGACGGGTAAGTTGCCGCTATGGAACATCGGGCGACTGAAACCGGGCAACCGGGTAAGCGTATGCGATGCTTTGACTTCGAGATGCCGTATTCTTAAATCGTGGTTTCGACATGGTTAGCTAACGTGGGAATCTCTGACGGCTCTTGCACCAGGTGGCACTGGTGAAGATGAGCGCAAGAGAGGGAGCGGTGGATAGTAGAGTTTGAGCAAACGCCGAGACCTAATCAGTCAAGTCGTAAGCAGTACGCGAGTCGGGAAACCGACACTCGAAAACCGCCAGCAGTTGAAAAGTGTGTGTGATCCCTTTTGGGGTTTTGGAGCTTGGCGGCTCTGTTGCAGGGATAGTCTGCGCGCTTGGCGGCGTGACAGATGAAGAGCTTGGTTTTTGGCGAAATCGGGCGCAAGTTGAGGTTGAAATCGAAAGTCCATGCCGTTTTTTATGGAGGGCAATTTGGCATGGCATGGCTACATTCGTAGCATGAGGAAATCCTTGGTACTCTCACGCCCTCTCCGAATGGAGGGGGCGTGATTAGGCGATTTCGATGTGCGTTTGCGGACGGGAAACGGCGAAATTCCAGCAGCTTTTTGCAAAACTCGAGCAAGAAGCACGAACGGCAATACCGCCGAAATGCCGATGCCCGCATGCAAAATTTCGTTGATGACGAGAATCATACGCCGTCTGATAGGACGGTTTATGAAAACTTGCCGAGCACTTTGTGTACTTGCGCGAGTGCGTTTTTTACGCCGAGACCCGGCAATCCGAATTCATTTCCGTAAATGCCTGAGAGCGGGCGGAACACTTCCCGGATGAATGATTGGGCGAGTCGCATGCTCTCAGGATCAGATTTTGGGTAGATAAAGTTGCGATTCCGTAGCCGAGTTCCGGTGTTGGCAAACATCAAGCCGAGTGCAAACTCGATGTGTTTCCGGTTGTCTTCGCTCAGTAATCGGTTGTGCCGTGTGACGCAGATTGCGCTTTTCCATTCGTGCGTATGTGATCGGAGGCGACGGCAGGCGTGCATTGTTTCGCCCAGATAGCAGCCTGTACCGGTGTCGCTGAGCAGATATATCCCATTGAGAACCGGCAGACTTTTCAGCGGTGTTGTCCTGATGGTCTCGCGCTGGAAAAACCATACGGTCCATTGATCGAACTCGTGGTTTGCGGCAAAGAAATTCCCGCGCTGTAATTCATTCATGGCACTTCTTCCTTTCGTTAATCGACAATTAAACGCAAATTGTGACGTAAAAGCGGCTGACGCAAAAGATGCATGACGTAAAAATCGGATTATTCCAATTTAGCGATCGGCAAATGCTGTGATTTCTGCAAGACAAATTCTTGCCTATAACCTGAAAGCGTTCCGTCTGAAGAACAATTTGTCTCAAGAGGGCCTGGCTTATGAGGCAGGGCTGCATCGGACATTTGTGGCGCATGTGGAGCGTGGTGCTCGAAATATTTCGATCGATAATATCGAGCGGCTCGCTATTGCGTTGGGAACGACGGTAGCGGAGTTGTTGAAGGCGCCGAGTCCTTAGAGGTTGAGGGCTGTCATGCATCCATCGTTAAGGATTTGGTCACGAGTAGGCGTTTTTTCCATCGATTATGGTGCGTGAAATAGGGTGTGCCGGAAAAAGATAGGCAGATCTCGTTTTTGGGTGCTGGTTGTCAGACCAATTCAGGTTCTGGACAGTTAAGCCGCCGTGGGCGGCTTACGGTTTTATGTGTAAGATCTACCGTAGTGTTCCGAGCATTCACTATCAAAGCTCGATTCTTTGGGTCGGGCGAGGAAGATCATGATCTCTTCAATTATCGTTCCGGCCAACCTCGATTATCTGGCTCCGTTTCTCGCCTACCTCAATGAGCTGTCAAAAACGGCTAACTTTTCGGCGCGGGAGAGTGTTGCGCTGCAACTGGCGAGCGAAGAAGTGTTTGTCAATATCGTAAAGCACGGTTTCCCTTCTGTCGCTGATGCCAGTTTTGCAATTTCGATAAAGTTTGAATCGACAGGGCTATCCGTCACGTTCAAAGTCAAAGGTATGCCATTCGACCCGAACAATCTTCCAGAATACGATCCAAAAGCCATGGTGCATGATGGAAAATTGGTTGGAATTGGGATGTTTCTGGCTGCCAAGAGCGTAGATAGGATCGCCTTTCACAACAACGGCCGGGACGGCTATTCGATTGAACTACTCAAGCAACCGGCCCATCGGCATATAGCCTATTGCATCCAGGAAGGCGGCGCGACCACTGCTGCGATGATGGTCAATGGAACATCGCACAAGCAAGCACAGGAAGAGGTCGAATTCAGGCCGCTACACCCTGCTGAAGCCATCGAGATCGCTCGTTGCGCTTACGAAGCCTACGGTTATTCATACGAGGATTACATTTACTATCCGAAGAAAATAATCGAACTCAATCTTTCCGGCTGTATGTATTCACTGGTAGCTGTTAGCGCGCATGGACAAATCATGGGGCATGTAGCGTTCAAGAAGGCAGCCCCCGATTCGCCGATTGCCGAAATTGGTGTGTTATTTGTACGGCCGGAATTCCGCCAGCTGAATATTGCAAGGCGCTTAACGGTGGCTTTGATCGACCGTGCGCGTGCGCTCGGGCTCCGCGCCCTTTTCACGCGAACCGTGGTCGCACACGAGCTATCGCAAAGACTCGCGGCGTCTTTGGGGTTCAAGGATTGTGGCATCCTGCTCGGAACCTTTCCCGCCGATGTTGAATTCAAAGCCATCACCGGGGTGATCCGGCAAAAACAAAGCGCACTGATCCAGTGGCTTGCGCTTGGGACTCCCCGTCAGCGCAGCGTGTTCATCAGCGCGCCACTGCTGCCAAAGATCGAGCAACTGTATCGGCAACTTGGCCTGCCCGTCAGTTTTATCACTGAAACGTTGGTCTGCCCACAAGAGCATTCACAGTTTTCGATTGCCCAAAATACCATTTTGGACATTGCCGTCATTGAAGTTAGCGTTGTGGGTCACAATCTGTGCGAGGAGATACGGTTACAACTGCGCATGCTTTGCCTGAAGCAGATTCCGGTCATTTATCTTTATCTGAATATCGAGCAGGAAAGCACGCTGCACCTACAAACCGAATTGGAAAACATCGGTTTCTTTTTCGCTGGCATCATTCCGGACGGCATGGACGGTCACGACGCCCTGATTTTGCAGTATCTCAACAACCTTTTGGTCGACTGTGACAACATCCACCTTCACAGCGATGAGTCGCAGGTATTACTTTCATACATCATGAGCCTTGATCCGGTGCGTCGGGACGTACTTGCGCAGAATGCGCTTGGGCAACACTGACGGGTATAGCTTTGAATAGCTCCGCGACTACTAAAACCATCCCCGTTCGCCTCCCTTACTATTCCACAGAACAATGGGAAGGTTGAGAGTTATCAGCGTGACTTCTGCGCTAAGTCTGGCAGGCAATTTTTCTATTAATCCCCCAAGGCAGCAGACGCCATCATGACCAAAACACGGCAAAGAATTGAACGATTGTTCGACCCACATTCTTTCGTCGAACTGTATCCTGAACAGCTGGCCGGATATGTTGTCGGACACGGTCTGATCGGTGGGCGCAAGGTTTATGTGTGCGCCACTAATACAGAGCATCCCACTTGGACTTTACTGGCCACCCTCGTCAAGGAAATTGTTTTTTTGGAATACCTCCGCGAGCATCCCGCACCGGTTGTGTTCATCATTGATGCGCAAAAATTTAGTTCAACCTCAGCCGGCAAATCCCCCGTGCCTGCGGACGCAGATGAACTACAGACTGGCCCCAACTGTGTCGGCCGAGCTTTTTACCTGCAAGCGCGCCTGCAACGGCAAATACCGATGCTGGGCATACTCTGCGCCGAGGTTGCAGCTTCACTATCGTTTCCGCTTACTCTTTGCGATGCTGTAGTGATGGTCGATGGTTCTGCTATGTGTATTGGCCGGCCCGATGTCGTCAAACTAATGGTCGGAGAGGACGCTTCAATTGAAGAACTTGGTGGGGCTTCCATGCATTGCGCCGTTTCCGGACTGGGGCACATGTACGCATCTTCCGAGGAGGCGGCAATCGATTGGACACAACGCTACTTGTCGTGCTTCCCCGATCAGGCCGAAGCACCGTTGCCGCTTCTGATCGCACAAGAACCCGCCTTTTCCGAAGTACCTTTGGAGCAGATCGTTCCGAAAGACTGCCTGTCGTCTTTTAAAATGCTGTGCTTGATCGAGTCCGTCATTGATCGGGGAACTCTAGTCGAGATTAAGAAAATGTTTGCCCAGAGCGCGATCACTGCGCTAGCGAGGATTGAAGGACGTGTCTGCGGCTTGGTGGCAAATGATCCAGCACATTTTGGTGGCATTCTGTTCCCTGATGCATGCCGCAAAATGATTGAATTTATCCGATTGTGTGACGCTTATGGTATCCCGCTTGTTTTTCTCGTAGATACTCCGGGGTTCATGGTTGGTAAGGCTAGTGAGGAAGCTGGCAGTATCAAGGCGGGGTCAGATCTTTTTGCGGCAATTGCACAGTGCCGCACGAAACGTCTTTGCCTAGTTGTACGCAAAGCCTACTCTGCCGGGTTTTACGCCATGGGTGGTGCAGGTTTCAGCCCAGCGAAGTTACTCGCTCTACCGACCGCATCGATCACAATTTATGGCCGCAAGGCACTTGAGTTGCTAGCCGCAGACGGACAATTGACCGAAGAGGGGCGCTATGGGCTGGAACAGATGCTCAAGGATGTTGAAAACCCGTGGCGGCTTGAGTCGAGGGGACTGATAGACCGTGTTATCGATTGGCAGGCGATCAGGCCAGAGCTTGCGGCATTTCTACGCGGTAATTAAGCCGCTATCGTCATAAACTGAAGTGTTGTTGTATAAATCAGAAATGGAGATACCGACCTTTTCTGTAAAGTATCGCATTCTCTGCGTCACCATTCTGCGCTCAGATAGGTAAAAAGCCATCGAAAAGGTGTAGAACAAGTCGTTCAATTTTCGACTCATCGATGCAGTGTGAGGCGAACGATATTGCTTCCATTGTCACGAAAACAATCCAGAACATCGGCAATCTTGCGTACCAGGAACCACCCCAGTCCGCCAATTCTGCGCGTTTCGATGTCAGCGGAAAGATCAGGTTCAGAAATTTCGGAAACGTCGAATGGGCGGCCTTGATCGATAATCTCAACGACAAAATCCTTGCCTTCCCGTTCGCCGCGACAGTTCAAGACAACCTGTCCCGGTGAATCCGGATATGCATAGTGGCAAATATTGACAAAAATCTCTTCGATCGCCATCGACAGCATCCCTGTGCGCCGCTGGTCCAGTCCAAACTCCTCTGCACACGCGATCAGATGACTTTGCAGAACGTCTAGCTTTTCAAGTTCCGCCGACTGAACAATCGAACCTGAATTGACGCAATTGCTCTGCGGAAGCATTTCAAAGCGCCGCTAACGCTGAATCGATTGAGTCGTGAATGCCGAGAATAGTGCCAAATCCGGTCATTTCAATGACCTCCTGCACATTGCCTTGAAGGTTGGCAAACAAAGCAAGTCCTCCCTTCGGTTTGAGCTGTTTTGCGGTCGATAGCAAAACACGCAGACCTGCGCTGCTGATGTAGCTCAGTTCAGAAAAATCAACCACAAAGCGTATTTTTCCATCGGCAATCAGTTGGTTCATTGTTTTTTCGTAATCACTTGCCGAGATCGCATCGAGCTTCCCAGACACCGAGACGATGCAGCCTTCGCTCGAGTCCTTGACTTGAATTTCCATTTTTCCCCTATCGCTAAACGGAGCTGGAAGTTACTGGCGAGGATTTTAGTGCTAACTCATTACTACCAATCCCTAGTGCAACACCCCAGCAGCTTGATTTTTACGACGATAATATTACACACATTCCTGATAGCCGGCTCCAAAAATGCTGGACATGGAGATAAGTGAAGTCGTCTTATCAACACGGAAGAACTGTTTAAACAAACAGACCAGCACATCCCCAAGTCCGACTATTTTGAGATATAAGGTAAACTCAAAAAAACCAATAATTGTCTTCCCTTCCGGCACTTCCAAAATAAATGAGCACAGATCGACCTGCCACAGAACGACCTGCCAATTTTTTCCGCAATTACAATCGGTTAGTCGGTTTTACCTATGTCTCGATCGTGTTTCTTACGCTCGGATTTTTCCTGCATCAAATTCACCTGAAGCGTACCGAAGAGATCAATTCGATCCTCGGCCACGTTGAACGGCACGGACAACTCATCGAGTTTGTGCTGAGAAACTCGGTCGATTATCTGGAGGCTTCGCGCATTACGGCGATCGCTTTCTATGCCACTTCGTCTGCTGACGATCTTTCGACGCCCCCTTTGCGCTCGCGCTTGTTTTCGCAGATCAGGACAACGGCTGACAGCAGCCACTTTAATCTGGATACGATAACCGAACCGGACAGCACGGGCAATTTGACCGGTGATGGCCGCTTTGCAGACAAAACTCAGCGCTTCTATCGTGATGTTGAAATGGCGCTGGAACTCGCGCAGGATTTTCAGGCAATCAATCTTAACCTGCCCAACGCCGTTTCAACGCGCTTTGTCGGCGTCGAACAATTTTCTTATGTGTTCCCCTGGCAAGAATCGAGCAAGGAGCGCTTTGCAGCATCCGACTACAGCACTTCGGCTTGGCGAATGGGAACGCCCGAGGACAACCCGACTCGAGGAAAATACTGGGCTTCAGTACATTACGGAGGCAAGGACAAGGGGCTGCTGGCTCCGGTAAGCGCGCCTATTTACGATGGCGATTCGTTTCGTGGCGTGCTTTCGATAGATACATCGCTCGATTATCTCAACCGCCTCAACGGCGATTTTGGTTATTCACTGGGAACGGCGATGCTGGTTGATGCTGACGCACGGGTACTGGCACATCCCGAATTCTTTTCGGATCCGCTTAACGTCAAAGAGGTCCCCGCTTTTTCCATGGCTTTGCCGCCTGGGCTCGATAAAAACGACGTTCTGTCCTTGCCAGCACGCACGCCAACCGAAATAGGCGGTCAGATCATCATCCGCTACCCGTTCCTCAACGCACCATGGAATCTCGTCTACATTCTGCCCAGTTCAGATCTTTCGGCAAAGCTTTTCGCTGAACGCGGCGTGGCAATGCTCGCCGTGATTTTCGGTCTGACACTGCTGATGTTGGTAACCTATTACGTCACCGCGCGCGAGTTCATAGCGCCGGCCAATAAACTGGTGCAACACATTGCTGCCGAATCGCAGTTCGTGGCCCCGCCGATTCCGAGCGTACCCACGGCATGGAAGCCTTGGTTCGACTGCATCTCGGTCGCCTTCAAGCAATCCGTTCAATTGATCGGGATCCGTCAGGAGCTTGATATTGCGGCTAAAATGCAGCTGGCAATCCTGCCGCGCGAATGGCCACAACAAGAAGAATTTGCACTCTGGGGAACAATGCGTTCAGCCAAGGAGGTTGGGGGAGACTTTTACGATTACTTCCCGCTTCCTGATGGGCGTATCGGCATCGTTTGCGCTGATGTTAGCGGCAAGGGCGTTCCAGCCGCGTTGTTCGGCATGGTATCAAAAACATTGATCCGCGCCATCTGCACGCGCAACGACGCCTCTCCCGACAAAAATATCGCGATCGTCAACGACATCCTGAGCCAGGATAACGATTCATGTGTTTTTGTAACGACCTTTTATGGTGTCTTCGACCCACAGGAGAGCTCATTGACCTATGTCAACGCGGGGCACCCACCACCGCTGCTGGTGCGCGCCGATGGACATAGCGAATTTCTGCCGATGACCAAGGGAATCGCACTGGGAATTAGCGATGGCATGTCGTTCAAGCAGGCGAAAATTACGCTCGAGGCCGATGATTATCTGTTCATCTACACCGACGGCGTTACCGAGGCGTTCAACGCGCGCGAAGAAGAATTCACGCCGGAACGTTTGTTACCGATTTTTGAAGGGGCGCCCCCCATTGATGTGATCGATGGCGTGAAGCGGATCATCGCTGCCGTCGATAGTCATGCCAACGGCGCGCCGCAATCGGATGATATTACTTGTGTCGCCCTCAAATCCAATCTTGCGCCAGATAAATGGAGCGGCTCCGGCGCAGAAAACGACTCGTTCGGAGTTAAGGCATGACCATCTTTTTTTGGGCCGAGTCGGCTGCAAATTGTTTGCTTGAGTTGCGATCACCGCGCCCGTTTGGCGCGCTGACCATTCTTTTCACCCTTGTTGTCCTTTCCGTTGCGCCTGCGATGACGCCGTTATCGCAGGCGCTCGCTGCCGAGACAAACACAGCCGATCCGCTTGGCGCAATCAAGGCACGCGGCAAGATAATAATCGGCGTCAAAAGGGATGTGTTGCTGTGGGGGTATCAAAACCAAAAAACGGGCGAACTGAGCGGAATGGAAATCGACTTAGCACGCTCGCTGGCAAAGAAGCTTGGCGTTGCTCTCGAATTGGTGGGGCTGCGCAGTGTCGAGCGTATCGACGCGATCCAGACTGATCGGGTCGATGTGTTAATTGCAACTCTGTCCGACTCGCCCGAACGTCGACTGCAAGTCAAAATGGTCATGCCACACTATTACTCCTCGGGGGTTAATCTCCTGTCAAGGAAAAGCGAGAAATTCAAGAGCTGGAACGAACTGAAAAATCGCAAGATTTGTGGACGACATGGCTCCTTTTACAATCGGCCAATTACCGTCAAATATGGCGCGGACATCGTTGCTTTTCATTCGCTGGAGTGGGCCCTTCAGGCCGTTCGCGATGGTCGCTGCAGTGCTCTGGTGTATGACGATACGGCAATCGTCGCGCTGTTGCAGCGACCGGAATGGGCGCAAGCCTTCGAAATGCCTTTGCCTTCGCTCTTTAACGTACCTTGGGCAGTGGCCATCGACAACAGGTATGCTGGAACGACGCTTGAACAGGCCATTTCAGGGGCAATCATCAGCTGGCATCGTGAAAACAATCTTGCCAAGCTTGAGAAAGATTGGGGCATTCCGGCCAGTGATTTTGTCCGTGACATGCACGCCGTATGGGATAAAAAGGGAGCCAATGGAACCTGGTACTGCGGTACTCAAGTCTCTGAAACTACCCCCCGCGAATGCCTTTAAGTTCAAGCATAGACTTATTCGATGAGAATCGCTCCAGTCATCATAGTTCTGCTACTGGGGTTACTGGCGGGAACCAGCCAGGCGAAGCCGACTGACACCGCGCCAGCGACTTTAACCAGCGAACAGAAATCCATTGCCACATCATCTACGCTGCGCCACAGCGAGCGACTGGCGCTGATCAAACGCCGCGGCACGCTGATTGTCGGCCTCAAAACAGACTACCCGCCGTTTGGTACCGTGAACTATGCGGGCATTCCGATTGGATTCGAACACGATCTTGCAGAAAACATCGCCCAGCGCCTCGGCGTAACTCTGACCAAGGTCTCCGTATCCTCAGCCAACCGGTTGCAGAAGC
>CAZZDF010000046.1:0-721 GCA_964652915.1 uncultured Propionivibrio sp.
GATCGATGCGGATCAATTGCCCGAGCATTTCCATCGCCGTGCGCTCAACCCGCTCAACCTGCTTCTCATCGACCTGATAACGATGCTTGAACTGCTTAACCGTCGCATCGCGCATATCATGATGATGAAAGCGCCCGAGCAGATCATAAAGCACGCCGAGACGCAAAGCGCCGTCGGAATAAGTCATCCGCTCAAGCCCCAGCTCGGTACAGATTGCCGACAGAATGGCGACACCGCCGGGCAGCACGGGAATCCGCTCGACGGACAAACCGGAAAGATTCAGATGGGTCACCGAACCCGCACGAATCATCATCGCCCGCAGCTTGTCCAGTCCTTCGCGGGTAATACCACTCACCCCTTCGGGATTGAGCCCGTTGCTTTCGAGCAGGTCGGCCACCGCCCGCGCCGTTCCCGACGAAGCAACGGCCTCGGTCCAACCGGCGCGACGAAAGTTCTGGGCAATCGTCTGCACCTCACGCGCTGCCGAAACTTCTGCCTCAACGAAACGCTTCTTGTCAATTCGGCCATCCGGGAAAAAGCGCAAGGAATAGCTGACGCAGCCCATGAACAGGGATTCCAGAATCTTCGGATCGTGCCGCTTGCCGATGATGAACTCGGTCGAGCCACCACCGATATCGAAGACCAGACGCTGATGGCTCGCCGCCGGCAAGGCATGCGTCGCGCCGATATAGATCAGACGCGCCTCTTCCCGCCCGCCGAT
>CAZZDF010000046.1:731-9783 GCA_964652915.1 uncultured Propionivibrio sp.
ATCGAGTGCCCGCTGCTGCGTGACGGCATCGAGCGTCTTTTCGCTGGTCAGGCCCGAAGCCAGACGAACCGGCTCTTTGAGCGTATCGAGCGGATAAATCTGATCGCCGACCACGCGCCCGATCTGCAAACGAAAACTGTTTGACCCCAGATCAACCGCTGCGATTTGTTCGTAACCCATACGCCCTTTCCCCGCTTACTTGGCGAACGTCACCTGCGGCTTGCCCTTGACGATCTCGCCAATGACGCTGGCGTAGTTGAAGCCCTGCTGCAAGAATACTGAAAGGACATCGGTGGCAATTTCCGGCGCGCAGGAAATCAGCAGCCCGCCGCTGGTTTGCGGATCGGTCAGCAAGGCGCGTTCGACCTCGCCAAAACGTTCCGGATCAAGCACCACGCTATCGCCATAGCCTGCCCAATTGCGCGCCGAAGCACCGGTAACGCAGCCACGCGCGGCGTAATCAAGGGCATTGGGCAAAATCGGCAGCGCCTTATAGTCGATCACCGCCTTGACATTCGAGCCCTTGCATATTTCGACCAGATGGCCGAGCAGACCAAAGCCAGTCACGTCGGTCATCGCATGCACTCCGGACAAACAACCGAGCTTGGTTCCAGGCGTGTTAAGTTGCGTTGTCGAGGCAATCATCTGCGCGTAATCATGCGGTGCCAGCAGGCCCTTCTTGAAGGCCGCGCTGTACAACCCGACGCCCAGCCCCTTGCCGAGGATCAGCTTGTCGCCCACCTGCGCCCCGGCATTGCGCCGAACGTTGCCCGGATGCACCAGACCGATCGCCACCAGTCCGTAAATCGGCTCAACCGAATCGATGGTATGCCCACCGGCAATCGGAATACCGGCTTTGGCGCAAACCGATTCGCCGCCTTCGAGGATCAACCGGATGGTATCCATCGGCAGCTTGTTCACCGGCATGCCGACCAGCGCCAGCGCGAACAAAGGCGTGCCACCCATGGCATAAACATCGGAAATGGCGTTGGTCGCCGCAATGGCGCCAAAGTCGAACGGATCATCGACGATCGGCATGAAAAAATCGGTGGTTGCCACAATCGCTTGCGTCTCGTTGATCTTATAGACCGCAGCATCGTCGCTGGTCTCGATGCCCACCAGCAATTGCGGCGGGATAATCGATGGCGCCGTCTTGGCCAGGATCTTCTCGAGCACGCCGGGCGCGATCTTGCAGCCGCAACCGCCCCCGTGCGACAACGAAGTCAGTTTAATTGGCGCTTCGGCTGAGGCCGGCTGCGCAGGTGTGGCATCCAAATTCTTATCAGTCATGATTTCTGGAAAAAAATAAAAGTAATACGGTTAGTGCGCAATGCGGCCGTCGCTGTCACAGGGCATCAAACCCGGCATCGAACCCGGCATCCTCGATAGCCAGCCTGAACTGCTCGAGGCCGACGCGAGCCGGATCAAAAACAATCGTCGCCTGCTGCGCCTCCAGAGAGACGTCTACGCGTTCAACGCCAGGAACGGCAAGCAAGACACCGCTCACCGTCTTAACGCAACCCTGACAACTCATGCCTCCCACACCCACAACGATTTGTTGCATTGTCAAACCTCAAACGAAAATTTTTGCTGTCGCAAAACTTCGGAAAACTCATTGGCTGGTAAAGGCGCACTGAAGTAATAGCCCTGAACCTCGTCACAGCCTTCGTTGATCAAAATTTCGAGTTGCTGCTGTTGTTCCACGCCCTCGGCGATAACGCTGAGACGCAAGCTGTGTCCCATGCTGATCACGGCATTGGCAATTGCCCGATCATCCGGATCATGGACAATATCGCGGACAAAAGACTGGTCGATCTTCAGCTTGTCGATCGGAAAACGCTTGAGATACGACAGGCTGGAATAACCGGTACCAAAATCGTCGATGGCCAGTTTGACGCCCATATCCGACATTCGCCTTAGCGTTTCGACCGTTTCATCGGCGCCGCCCATGAGGATACCCTCAGTCAGCTCAAGTTCCAGATAGTTTGCCGGCATTCCGGTCTCGGCAAGCACCGAGCGAACATTAGCTTCAAGCTGGCCGCCGCGAAACTGCAACGACGATATATTTACCGCAATGGTAATCGCTGGCAAACCGGCGTCCTGCCATGCCCGATTCTGGCGACAGGACTCCCGTAGCACCCACTCGCCAATCGAGACGATCAAACCGGAGATTTCTGCCGCCGGGATGAATTTGCCCGGCGGCACCAGTCCGATTTTCGGATGCCGCCAACGCACCAAGGCTTCGGCTCCAACAATACAACCACTGCGCACATCGATCTGCGGCTGGTAATACAAAATAAACTCACCACGCTCCAACCCCTGACGCAGACTGTTCTCCAGCATCAGTCGTTCAAGCGCCGCCGCATTCATCTCCTGGGTAAAAAACTGGAAAGCGTTGCGCCCGGCGTCCTTGGCACGATACATCGCCGTATCGGCATGTTTGAGCAAGGTCTCGAAATCACGACCATCTTGCGGATAGATGCTGATTCCCAAGGACGGCGTCACGCCCAGCTCATGCTCGTTGAACTGGAAGGAACGCGCCACCACGTCGAGAATCTTCCGCGCCACGTCGCCCGCACCTTGCTGCGTCACTTCGGTCAGCAGCACGACGAATTCGTCGCCCCCCAGACGCGCAACGGTGTCCATGCGCCGGACACAGGCCTGCAGGCGCCGCGCCACCTCGATCAGCAGCTGATCGCCCGCCGAATGACCGAGCGAATCATTAATCGTCTTGAATTGATCCAGATCGATGAACAGCAATGCCGACTGCTTGCCCTCGCGCTCGGCGCTGGCCAGCGCCTGACGGACACGATCTTCCAGCATCCGGCGGTTGGGAAGCTGAGTCAGCGGATCAAAATAGGCCAATTGGCGGATGCTTTCCTGCGCTGCGTGCCGCTCGGTAATATCGGTTGCCACGCCCACGTAGTTACAGATATTGCCGGTAGCATCGCGATAAACGCTGATCCTTACCCAGACCGGAAACTCATCGCCGTTCTTGCGCCGATTCCAGAGTTCTCCGTGCCATTTGTCTTCGCTGTTGATCGACCGCCACATGGCTTCATAAAAAGCCGCCGAATGCCGTCCGGAACTGAGCATGCTGGGGGTCTTGCCAAGCACCTCGGCGGCTTCGTAACCGGTCATTTCAAGAAACGCCGGATTAACCGAAACGATGTGGGTCTTGGCGTCGGTCAGAATGATCGACTCCTGCGCGCATTCGAATACGCGCGCCGCAAGCTTGACCGCTTCTTCCGCCTGCCGCTGCGATGTCAGGTCAACCAACGTTCCGACAACGGAGGGGCGCCCGTCGAGAAAACTGGACTCGCCAAGAATCATTAACGGAAAACGACTACCGTTCTTGCGCACGCCAACGACTTCATAGGCCTCGCCACAATCGCCGGCAGCGCATCGCGCGATGCGCTCGGCAATCGGATCGCGCAGTTCCGGCGCAACCAGATCGAGCGGCCCCAGCCGATCGACGCATTCGTCTTCCCGATAACCGAACATCGCGCACAGCTTGGGATTGACGAAACGAAACTTGGAGTCCTGAAGAATGAACACCCCGGCCTGAACCGCATCCATCGTCGCCCGGTATTTTTCTTCGCTCTCGCGCAATGCCGCTTCGTAACGCCGCCGGGCGGTCACGTCCACCGCGACCCCGGTGGCTACCAATGGCCAGCCCTCCTCACTCGACACAACCGTCATCGAATTGTTAAACCAGATCATTTCGCCATCGGCTTTGCGCAAGCGGTACTCGACAAAGGTTCGTATCGACTGCCCGGGAGAATTCCGACAGGTCTCGAAAACGTGATTGCGCAGGCGAACCACATCCTCCGGATGACACAGCTCATCGAACAAGATGCTCATTCCCCGCTCATGGAGCTCGGCAAGAGACACCGCAAACAGCGATTCAACGATCGGGCTGATGTAGTCGTAACCACCCCGAACAAGATCGAGCCGAAACAGGATATGGTCAGAAGACTCGAGCATATCCCGCAAGTACGCTTTTTCGGCCATCGACTCGGGCGACTTACCCATAAACACTCCACCGCACTTCACAGCACTCCACAGAAGCCACGCAATTACTTGCCCGCTCGCCAACGCCGCAGCAACAACGAGTTCGACACCACGGAAACCGAACTCATGGCCATCGCCGCCCCGGCAATCACCGGATTGAGCATTCCAAAGGCCGCCAAGGGGATGCCCAGAACATTGTAGACGAACGCAAAGAACAGATTCTGCCGGATTTTGCCGAGTGTGGCACGTGATAAAAGAATGGCATCGGCAACGCCATTCAAGTCGCTGCGCACCAAAGTCACGTCAGCAGCCTCGATGGCCGCATCGGAACCACCGCCGATGGCAAAACCAATATCGGCCGCTGCCAGTGCCGGCGCATCGTTGATGCCATCGCCAACCATGGCCACCAGTGCATCGCCAGCCTTGAGCGCCTTGACTGCAGCGGCTTTATCGCCGGGTAAAATTCCGGCTCGAACTTCTTCAATCCCGGCTTCTTGCGCAATGGCCTCCGCCGTGGCTGCGTTGTCGCCGGTCAGCATCACCACCCTCAGTCCCATTTGCTTCAGTCGCCCTACCGCCGCACGCGAGCTATCGCGAAGCGGGTCGGCAATCGCCAGCAAGGCCAAAGCTTCCCCGTTTTCGACAAGAACGACGACGGTTTTTCCGGCCGACTGCAAGGCAGCGAGCTGTTCGCCTGGCAAAGGCAGATCGGCAAACCAGTCGGGCGCGCCAAGCCGCAGGGTTCGCCCATCGACTATCGCTTCAACGCCTTTCCCCGGAAGCGCCGAAAAGGCGCTCACTGTCGGCAAGCAGACCCCGGCTTCCTGCGCACGCCGCAAAATGGCGCGTGCCAGGGGATGCTCGGAACCTTGCTCCAGAGCCGCCGCAAACAGCAAGGCTTGGTCAGCCGGCGATCCCAGCGGCAGAAGGTCGGTCAACACCGGCTCACCACAGGTCAAAGTACCGGTTTTGTCGATAGCCATTACGCCAATCTTTTCCGCGCGTTCCAACGCCTCGGCATTTTTTACCAGAATCCCGGCACGCGCCCCCTGCCCCGTTCCGACCATGATCGCCGTCGGCGTGGCCAGCCCGAGCGCACACGGGCAAGCGATGACCAGCACGGCCACCGCATTGATCAAAGCCTCGCTGAACACGCCGGTAAAAATCCACCAGCCGGCAAAAGTGAGCAAGGCGATCGCGCACACCACCGGAACAAAGATCGCCGAAATACGATCGGCAAGACGCTGAACCGGTGCCTTCGAACCTTGCGCTTCGGCGACCATGCGGATGATCCCGGCGAGCAAAGTGTGCTCGCCAACGCCGGTGGCCCGACAACGCAACATCCCCTGACTATTGGACGTGGCGGCAAATACGCGATCCCCGACCTGCTTGGACACCGGCATGCTCTCACCGGTGAGCATCGCCTCATTGACACTCGAAGCGCCTTCCAGCACCTCGCCATCGACCGGCACGCTCTCGCCGGGCCGAACAACAAAAACATCGCCGGGAATCAATAAGGCAACGTCGAGTTCGACAAGCTGGCCCTCACGCTCAACCCGCGCCGTTTTGGGCTGCAGGCGGATCAACGCTTCAATGGCCGCAGTGGTCCTGGCCTTGGCCCGTGCTTCAAGCAGCTTGCCGAGCAACACCAGCGTAATCACCGCCGCCGAGGCTTCGAAATAAACGTGCAAATGATTCAACCCCGAAAGCGTCGCCACGAAGCTGAAGCCATACGCCATGCTGGTTCCAAGCGCTACCAGCACGTCCATATTGGCCCCGCCGCCACGCAAGGATTTCCAGGCCCCATCGTAAAACCGCCAGCCGACCCAGAACTGTACGGGCGTTGCCAGCGCCAATTGCAACCAGCGCGGCAACAGATCCGGGTGATGCGCATTCCAGCCGGCGCCGTCGAACATGGTCAGCATCTGCGCCACCAAGGGCAAGGTCAAGACCACGGAAATCCAGAAACGCCGCAACTCGGTGCGATAAACCGCAAGTTTGCGCGCCTTGTCTTCTTCGCGGCTTGATTCGTCGATCAGTCGCGCCTTGAATCCAGCTCGCTCTACCGAAGCCATCAGCAAATCCGCATCGGCCAACCCCGGAACATAACGAACCCGCGCCCGCTCGGCAGCAAGATTCACCGCGGCTTCGACCCCCGGCAAGCGATTGAGCACTTTCTCGATCCGCGCCGAGCAAGCCGCACAAGTCATTCCCTCGATAAGCAGTTCGACGGTCTGTGGCGGAACAGCGAAACCGGCCTGCTCGATACTGGCCACTATTTGCTGCGGCGATACCTCGCCCGACATCCTTTTTACATGCGCATGCTCGGTGGCCAGATTGACACTGGCCTCGACGCCTGGCAAACGATTCAACACCTTTTCAAGGCGCACCGCGCAGGCAGCACAGGACATCCCGGAAACCTGAAGATCAAGGTCGCGAGGGGAATCCGATGGCGCAGTCATTTCGGCATCACCCCTTAATCAAGAGGCCATCATCCGTACCGCGGCAAACAAGCCGCGGCAACCAAAGGCAAGAACAAGCAACCCGGCCACAATACGCACGGCGTGCTTGCCGATAAAGGCTTTCAGACGGATCGCCAGCAAACCGGTCAGCAGCAAGGTCGGCAGCGTCCCCAAACCAAAAGCCAGCATCATCCCTGCGCCCTGCAAGGCTGAACCACTACTCATCGCCGTAACCAAAGCGCTATAAACCATGCCGCAGGGCAACCAGCCCCACAACATGCCCAGCGGGAAGGCTTGCGCCACGGTGCGGGCCGGAAGGTAACGCTGGGTCAGCGGCTGAAGATGTCGCCATAAACGCTGCCCGAAGCGTTCGGTGAACGACAGGATTTGTGTCATCCCCATAAGGTAGACACCCAGAGCCACCAACATCAGATTGGCCAGCACCATGAGAAGAATCCTTAGCGGTGCCGGACCAGCCAGAATCAGGCTAGCTTCACCCAAGGCGCCGGCGACTATCCCGGCCAAGCCATAACTGATGATCCGTCCGAGGTTATAGGCCAGATGCAAAGGCAAGCGCGCGCCCTCCCCGGCCGACAGCGCACCGACAATGCCGCCGCACATACCGATGCAATGCGGACTGCCAAGAAAACCCACGAGGAACAATGCAAGGTAAGAGGATTCAGACATAAGACGACCGAAATAAAAACGCGCAGTTTAACCTGTACTTTTGACCATCGACATCGCCAGGCATTCCCTGAACAAGCGCTTACCCAAAAGCAAAGAATCCCGGCACAAGCATTTCCAAAACCGGCAGAAACATAAACCGCCGCATCGAACCAGGCCCGCTCCGACCGCTACGTGCTATTATTCGCCCCGGCGGGTCTCCCCGCATCGCAGGGTGGTGAACCTGGTCAGGTCCGGAAGGAAGCAGCCACAGCTACTTTATGTGAGTGCCGGGGGTAAGGCTCGCCACCTCCCCCACCTTGGTTTCCGCTTGCCGTTATACGACGCCTTCCGTGCAGCCATTCCTTGGCATCGGAACCCGTTACGCTCAAGATTGTCTGAGCGCTACATGCATCTTTACCGTTCCTCGACCTGTTTTGCCCCGTTCCTTGGGCTTTTCCACTTCACGGAGATGGGGGATTAGTGTATGGTTCTAACGGACGCTGCGGGCGATACGATTCCCCAGCGAAGGCGTTACGCAATATTCAAATGGTTGGCGCAATGGTTCGCGCAGACTTTCCGCAAAGCGCACACAACCCCGGCTTTTCGTTGATTCAGGGAGTAAAGAATGAAATCTTGGTCAGTCCGCAATAAGATCCTGCTCAGCGTCACGCTGATCCTGCTTGCCGCGCTGTCAATTACCGGTTTTCTGTCGGCGCAGATGTTCAAGTCCGCGCTCACCGAGCGTCTGGAACAGTATGAATTGGTAAGAACCGTTGAAGCCGTGCGTAACGACATCGACAAGTCGGTTTCAGTCCCGTTGGAACAGACACGCATGCTGGCCGCCAACACCTTCCTGCGTAGTTGGATGGCCGCCGGAGAGCCGGCCTCGGGAATTCCGGCCTGGCAAAAATACGCACAGGAAGTCAAAAAGGTAACCAATGCAGCGGTTGTCTCCTGGATTTCCGAATCAACCAAAAACTATTACGACGATTCCAAAGGCCTGTCACGCCAAATCGACCCTGACGGTAGCGATCCCTGGTTCAAAGCCTTCATGTCCAGCGGCAAGGAAGCAGAATTCAATCTCGGCGTTGAGCCAGGCAAACCTGACGTCCTGATGTTCACCAACGTTCTGGTCAAAGACGACAACGGCAATCGCGCTATCGCCAGCCTGGGTATTGACATCACGGCCATGGCTGAACGGGTCAGAAAACTGGCCATCGGCAAAACCGGTCAGGTGTTCGTGGTTGATGAAGCCGGCAAGATTCAGATTCATCGTAACCCCGACCTCGTCAAGGTCGACAACAAGGTTGAACTGAAGAGTCTCCCGGGCCTCGCCGAGCATTCGGCCAAACTGCTGACCAAAGGCAATTCGAACCTGATTCATTACACCGGCGAACAGGGCCCGATGATCATGATCTCAAGTCACCTGCCCTCTGCCGGCTGGTTTGTCATCGTGGAAATTGCGCAGTCCGAAGTCTATGCCCCGATCAACCGCAGCATGATGTTGCTCTTCGTGGTTGACGTCGTCGTCCTGATTGCCTCGCTGGCCCTGATTCTCTACGTCTCCGGATCGATCACCCGTCCGCTCGGACGTCTGCGCGATGCCATGAATGCGCTGACCACCGGCCACGGCGATCTGACCCAAAGACTCACCGCCGACAGCAGCGACGAAATCGGAGAAATCGCGGCAAGCTTCAACAAGTTCATGGAACAACTGCGCGGCATGTTCTTGCGCGTACGCGACCAAACCGAACTGCTCAACGGCAGCGTCTCAAACCTTGGCGTCATGACCCACCGTCTCTCGGAAGGCTCGCAGAAAACCGCCGACCTGACCGGAGCGACCGCTGCCACCATCGAAGAGATCACCGTCAGCATCAGCCACATTGCCGACAACACCCGGGATGCAGCCG
>CAZZDF010000047.1:0-9453 GCA_964652915.1 uncultured Propionivibrio sp.
GAGGCGAATTATACAGACACCAATCCCCCAGTCAAGCGATTTAAGGAAAATTTTCGTCTCATGAAATTCCTTAGCCGTTGCTCAAAGGCAACACGGGGAGTCCAGGAAAGAAATCCCATCATTGCCCAAAGAATTTTTGCTAGACTGCGAAACGGTTTTTCTGGTGGTTAGCTATGAACTGTAAAAAATTCAGCAATTTCGTTTCGTTCCCGCCGAGGCTGAAACAAGCGCTTCGCTTGCAATGGACTGTTGTAGGAGTTGGTGGGCTAGGCCTAGTCGGCATGATGACCGCATTCGCACTCCCTCCGATAAGCAGCAACGAAATTGAGCTGGAAACCGCTCTCGAACAACTAGCAACATCCCCCGCCGTCCTATCCAACGAAAACAGTAGCAGCTACCTACGCGAAGAGTTTGTTCGCTCTTCCGACACGATCGCCAGCCTGCTCCTTCGTCTTGGCATCACGGACAAAGCAGCGCTCGAATTCATCAAGCACGATCAAACAGCCAGCCTTGTTTCCCGGCAACTGCGCCCGGGCAAGATTGTCACTGCAAAGACCGGGGCTGTGGGCGACCTAAAAACTCTTTACTTCCCCCTAAATGAAAAGGATTCGTTGCTGGTCATCGAAAAGAACGAAAAAGGCTTCAGCGCCTCGAAAGAGACCATTGCGCTTGAAGTTCATAACGTTCTTAAATCCGGCACAATCCAGAGTTCCCTTTTCGAAGCAACGGATGCCGTTGGGATTCCAGACTCGATCGCAACACAACTTGCCGAAATATTCAGTGCAGAGATCGATTTTTATCGCGACCTTCGCAAAGGAGACCAGTTCTCCCTTGTCTATGAAACACTAAGCCATCAAGGACAAGTAATCCGTAGCGGGCGTATTCTCAGCGCAGAATTTGTGAACAATAAAAAGGCCCATACCGCTTATTGGTTTCAAACCGGAGACGGAAAAGGAGGCTATTACACGGCGGACGGAAAAAGCCTTAAAAAAGCCTTTTTGCGCTCTCCGCTAGAATTTTCACGCGTCACATCCGGCTTTTCAAACGCAAGACTCCACCCGGTGTTAAATGTCGTCCGCGCGCACAAAGGAATTGACTACGGCGCTCCGACTGGCACAAAAGTACGCGCAGTCGCCGACGCGACCGTTGAGTTCGTCGGGCGCCAAGGCGGTTACGGAAATATGATTATCCTTAGACATCAAGGAAACTACTCAACCGTCTATGGCCACTTAAACGGTTTTACGACAGGACTAAAAAAAGGAACCAAGATTAGCCAAGGAGATACCATCGGTTACGTTGGTCAGACCGGATTAGCTTCTGGCCCCCATCTTCACTATGAGTTCCGGGTAAAATCGCAGCAAGTTAACCCCTTGGCTGTATCCTTGCCCACGGCAACGCCTTTGAACGCTTCCCAAATTTCTCTGTTTCAGGCGGCGAAAACCCCTCTTCACGCACAGATAAATTTAGCAAAACAAATCGACTTCACGAGCGTCGAATAGAAACGGGAAACGGCCCTATACGGCGACGACTTCCCACAAAAACTTAGGGGAAGGCTCTACCTTCCCCTAAGATCTTTCTCCTCCAGAGATCAGCAAAACTGCTTACGCCGAGAAAGATGAACCGCAACCGCAAGTTGAGGATGCATTGGGATTCTTGATCACGAACTGAGAACCTTCCAGCCCTTCGGTGTAATCGATCTCAGCGCCAACCAAGTACTGGTAGCTCATTGGATCAACCAATAACGTCACGCCGTTCTTTTCCAACGCCGTATCGTCTTCATTGACCTCGTCATCGAAGGTAAACCCATACTGAAAACCAGCACACCCTCCACCGGTAACAAATACTCTCAGCTTCAGATCGGGATTTCCCTCTTCATCAATCAAACTTTTCACCTTGCTTGCCGCATTGTCAGTAAAAATGAACGGCATCGGCATTTCTGTAGTCGTACTCATTGACACTCCTTCAAACCTCTCCAATATTCACGTTCCACGAACGCTCACTTGCTGGAAGCCAGCTTTAACTCAACCGCCTTGGCGCTCACCTGGTGAATCAAACGCCCCTGGATTACAGCCCCCTGCTGCATTTCAATCTGATGATACTCGACATCTCCTGTGACACGAGCAGCTGGTAATAGTTCAAGCGACTCCCCGGCAAACACCGGGCCAATCACTGTCCCGTTAATCACAACATGACCAACCGTGATCGATCCTTCAACGCTGGCTTTTTCGCTGATAACCAGAGTTCCTTCAAGGCCATTTTCACAGCTGATGTTTCCGCGCACCTCGCCATCAATCCTTAATCCGCCGGAGAAAACAACATTTCCATCGACCCGAGTCCCGATACCAATTAAGCTATCGATACTGTTTTTTGGGGCACTTCCCAGCTTGGATCCAAACATGATTTCCTCCGTCTACAAAGTCACGGACTGGTTGGCGCGCACTGTACTCCCTTGAAGCAAACGCACCTCCACGCTTTTCACAACACCACCACCGGGCACTGACAGCGCGCCCTCGAGGCGGTGGAAACGCCTAACCTCAAAACGAAATTTTGCCGAGTTCTGCTCTGTTCCGGAAGGCAAAACCAGCATAGCATCTTTGCCTCCTTGTCGCACTTTGAGCAAAAATTGCAGAGTTCCTTTGAATTCCTTTGCCTGCTTGCCTGCGCTATGGACTACCAACATCCGGTAGCGCACGTCTCCTGAGTCTTTATCCAACTCGACTCGAAGATGGTCGATCCTTACGCCAGCCTCGTCTCCAGCCTCAGAAACCGGAATCAAGCCCTCAAAAAAGGCCAAATCCTCTTTCAAGGCAGTATTCTCTGCTTCCAGTTCCTTCACCTGCAACGCGAGCTGCTTGAGCGTCGCCCTTTCCATCTGCAAACTACTCTCTCTGGACCCGGCAAGGCTACGAAGCCCTACCAATTCGGAATCCACTTCCGCCAAGTGTGCTCTCAGCGACTGAATCTCACGAACCGATTCATCACTCTGAAACCCTGCCATCCGCCGTCCGGCATCGTAAATCCAGGCCGCAAAAGCCAAAGACACCGACAGAATCACGATCACCGACAACAAACGCCAGTACCAAGCCACATGCGTTCTGATCGCAAGCCTGGGCGCCCCAATACCAAATCGGCGCCGAAGTCGCTTAAGCTTTACGGAAGCACCGGAAGCTGCCATAAACCGTCCGTCTCGGGCAATCCCAGCATAATGTTCATGTTCTGAACAGCCTGTCCTGCTGCTCCTTTCACCAGGTTATCGATCACCGAAAGAACCACCAGAACCCCCTCATTCTGAGGACGGTGAATAGCAATCCGACACACATTTGCTGAACGAACCGAACGGGTATCCGGATGAGAGTTTGGCGGCATAACATCCACAAATGGCTCGTCAGCATAAAACGCCTCATAGACAGCCTGGAAATCAGCCTCCGAGCCAATCCGCGCGTACAAAGTAGCTTCGATTCCACGAATCATCGGCGTCAGATGCGGCACAAAAGTCAATCCAACACGGGTACCAGCCACACGCGACAACCCTTGGCGAATCTCTGGCAAATGACGATGCCCGGAAACACCATAAGCCTTGAAACTATCCGCAGCTTCTGAAAATAGCGCCGGAATCTCAGCTTTCCGCCCAGCCCCCGATACACCAGACTTGGCATCAGCAATCAAATGTGCCGAATCGATCAATCCCGACTTCAACAAGGGAATAAAACCGAGCTGCACGGCAGTCGGATAGCACCCAGGATTTGCAATCAATCGTGCTTCGCGAATCGCCGCACGATTAAGCTCCGGCAAACCATAAACCGCCTTGGCCACCCACTCTGGACTGGCGTGCTGCATGCCATACCATTTTTCCCATTCGACCACATCAGTGATTCGAAAGTCAGCGGCGAGATCAATCACTCGGACGCCTTCTTCGAGCAATTCTGGAGCCTGTCGCATCGCCACACCATTCGGTGTGGCGAAAAAAACTACATCACATGCCTTCAAATTCGCGCACTCAGGATCTTCAAACCGAAGATCAACCCGCCCACGCAAGCTGGGGAACATACCGGCAACCGCCGTCCCTGCGTCACCGCGCGAGGTAATGGCCGAAATTTCAACTTTCGGGTGTTGAGCAAGCAAACGCAAGAGCTCGACTCCGGTATAACCAGTACCGCCAACAATACCAACCTTAATCATTGAACCCTCCTGAGCAAGGAATCAATCATAATCCGGGAACTCCCGAAACACAAAAGCCGCCCACAGGCGGCTTTTGAACTGAAGCATGACCGTCCGGTCTTAACGCTTGGAGAACTGCTTGCGACGGCGTGCCTTGTGAAGGCCGACCTTCTTACGTTCGACTTCACGTGCATCACGAGTAACAAAACCTGCCTTCGACAACGCAGCTTTCAAAGCCGCATCGTATTCGATCAGGGCGCGCGTAATCCCGTGACGCACCGCACCCGCTTGCCCGGACTCACCGCCGCCGGAGACATTAACGCGAATATCGAAAGAAGCAGTTTGCTCGACCAGTTCTAGCGGCTGGCGAACGATCATGCGCCCTGTCACACGCGAAAAGAACTCATCAACCGGCTTACCGTTTACGATGATACTACCCGTACCACGCTTCATGAAAACACGAGCCACGGCGCTCTTGCGACGGCCTGTGCCATAGTAGAGATTATCAGCCATTTCGACCCTTAAATTTCCAGAACTTTCGGTTGCTGAGCAGCATGCGGATGCGTATCACCCGCATAGCACTTCATCTTCTTCAGCATGGCGTAACCAAGAGGCCCCTTTGGAAGCATGCCCTTGACAGCCTTCTCAAGAACACGGCCCGGGAAACGCTGCTGCATCTTGGTAAAGTTCGTTTCGTAAATACCACCCGGGTAACCCGAATGGCGATAGTACATCTTGTCCTCGGCCTTGTTGCCGGTGACACGCAATTTGTCGACATTGGTGACAACAATGTAGTCACCGGTATCAACGTGCGGAGTGAATTCGGGCTTGTGCTTGCCGCGCAAACGACGAGCGATTTCGGTGGCAAGGCGCCCAAGAACCTTGTCAGTGGCATCCACCACGAGCCACTCGCGCTTCACTTCATGCGATTTGGCAGAAAATGTCTTCATTTAAAACGCCGTCCTTGTATGCCTAATAACGGAAAGCCGAGCATGTTATTGCAAGTCCCCCTGTCATGTCAATCACTGTTTTACCGGAAAACACAAAATTCATCTTTGCTGACATCAAAAACAGCGAACCATTGGTTTTTTCTGGTCGCATAAGACAGTTCGCTTCGCTACCAAACGTACTTCCCGCTAAGATGGCACCTTTATTTAACCCAAGGAGACCACATGGAATGCATCGTCAAATGGACGGGAGATAGCATGTCTTTTCTTGCCGAAACCGGCAGCAAGCACGCACTGGTCATGGATGCTGCACCTGAGGCCGGAGGAAGAAATATGGCACCTCGCCCCATGGAAATGCTGCTTGCTGGCGCAGGCGGGTGTACTGCATTTGATATCGTCTCGATTCTTAAAAAAGGACGCCATACCGTTACCGGCTGCGAAGTCAGCCTTCAGGCAGAACGTGCGGAAACCGATCCGAAAGTGTTCACCCGCATCCACTTTCACTTTCGCGTAACAGGAAAAAACCTGAAATCAGATGTGGTTGCGCGTGCTATCGAGCTGTCAAAGGACAAATACTGTTCGGCATCGATAATGCTCGGGAAAACAGCTGAGACATCCCACGACTTCGAGATTATCGAAGACTAGGCTTCTTGCCTGCCAATAGAAAGATCTGAGCCGGGGCACCGCTCGATACTTGTCGCGCTTCCGAGGCTGGATCAAAAGAAACGCATACTTTTATCGCCTGGCGTTGGAAATACCGCCTCTGCGCAAAGACTTGACCGCTTCTTCAGCGCTCGTGACAAAGGCTGATCCAACCGGACAAAAATAGTTGGAAAATAACTCGAAATGGTGGCTACTTGAGCCGCCTTTTATTTTGAACCACTGATTGCTTCGCGCCTTCGACCACGTTTTGTCCGGTCTGCCCGATGCATAATAACGCCGCTCTGCGGTAACGCAGCGCATTCCCTCGTAGCTGATGCTCTTGGCCCCCATTGAACTAACCGTCACCAAGGTAAAACGGATGACGTCATCAGCCCCAATAGACAACGATTGACTATCGATCGCGTATTGCACGTCATCGACCGCCCCGACCTTAAAAGAAATCAGGTTCTCCTCCTCAGGGAAAGCCGGAAGCGGCACCTCGATTTCCGTCCAGGTTTTTTGCTCCTCTTCGTCAAAGTTACTATTACTGCGAACGCCACGATCGTTTCGGCTAGCCGCCATAGACGACTGCACCAATAGCAACAATGCCAAAAGAAAAACCGACCGCACTCTTATGAATTCGCTCACAACGCTATTCTCCCCACCAACCCGACACTCGAAGCTGACTTGATTCAACCCCTACTTGCCGCTCTCAGCCTCATGACGACCACGTTCATTTCCGTGCCGTGAGCGCCGATGATCTGCATCAAGATAGCGGGCAAGCTCATTCAGCGCCTGCTCATAAACATGACGTTTGAACTCAATCACCGCGTCGAGTGATACCCAGTAGTTGTTCCAGCGCCAAGCATCGAACTCGGGATGATTACAGGCGCGCAGCGACACATCGCTATCACGCCCGGTAAGACGAAGCAAAAACCAGATTTGTTTTTGCCCTCTGTAACTGCCGCGCCATTCGCGCTTAACCCAGTGAATCGGCACATCGTAACGCAACCAGTCCTTGGTTCTGCCAAGGATGCACACATGCTCGGGCCCCAAGCCAACTTCTTCATAGAGTTCCCGGTACATCGCCTGCTCGGGAGTTTCCCCCCGCTTGATGCCACCTTGTGGAAACTGCCAGGAATGCTCTTTAATCCGCTTGCCCCAAAAAACCTCGTTCTTCGCGTTACATAGGATGATACCGACGTTCGGGCGATAGCCTTCACGATCGAGCATTTTTCATTACCTGCAAAATTGTTGGTTAGAAGCATTCTTTCACATTTCAAATGGCTTGGAAAGCGCACCATGGCAATTACATCGGGGATTTGGCAGCGCGAAATTGCCGTCGCGTGATGCCCATCAGTCTTGTAGAATTCTCTTTTTACTCAACGAAATCCAACTCCCATGCGCACTTCGCAATTCTTCATTTCGACGCTTAAAGAAGCCCCCTCGGACGCAGAAATCGTCAGTCACAAACTCATGCTGCGAGCAGGTCTGGTCAAACGCTTGGCTGGAGGCATATATACCTGGATGCCGCTTGGCTTGAAAGTGCTTCGCAAGGTCGAAAACATCGTCCGCCAGGAAATGGACCGGGCAGGAGGCATCGAGCTATCAATGCCAGCGGTACAACCTGCAGAACTGTGGCAGGAGTCCGGACGCTGGGACAAGTACGGCCCTGAATTACTACGGTTAAAAGACCGCCATCAGCGCGACTTCGTCATCGGACCAACGCACGAGGAAGTCATCACCGACGTCGTGCGCAAAGAAGTAAAAAGCTACCGCCAGCTCCCCTTGCACTTCTACCAGATTCAAATGAAATTCCGCGACGAAATCCGCCCGCGTTTCGGGGTCATGCGTGGCCGCGAATTCCTGATGAAGGATGGCTACTCATTTCACTCCAGCTTTGAAGATCTGAAGCGAGAATACCTCAACATGTTCAACACCTACTCGAGCATTTTCAATCGCTTGGGTCTGAAATTCCGCGCCGTTTCTGCCGATACCGGCTCAATCGGCGGCACTGGGTCGCACGAATTCCACGTACTGGCCGACTCGGGCGAAGATGCGCTGGCTTACTGCCCGAACTCCGACTATGCCGCAAACGTCGAACTGGCCGAAGCCCTTGCGCCCGCCGCACAACGCGGTGCTCCCTCGGCACCAATGGCAAAGGTCGCCACCCCGGGAATTGTCCGATGTGCGGACGTAGCTGCCTTCGTCAAGGTCGATGTCACCAAAACGGTCAAGGCCATTGCCATTATTCGCCACCTTGAAGACGCCAACACTGACCAGTTCGCCTTGATTCTGCTGCGCGGCGACCACGACCTGAACGAAATCAAGGCGCAAAAGATCGTCGGCGAGTTCCGCTTTGCGCGCGATGAAGAAATTGTCGAGTCCCTGGGCTGCAAGCCAGGCTATATCGGCCCGGTCAACATTGGAGACATCCCTGTTTTTGCCGATCGCAGCGTGGTCGTCATGGATAACTTCGTTTGCGGTGCCAATGAATTCGACTTCCACCTGACTGGCGTAAATTTCGGACGTGACGTTCCGGAACCCGGCATCGTCGCTGATCTGCGCAACGTCGTTGCCGGTGACCCGTCACCCGATGGCAAAGGCCAATTGGAACTGTGTCGCGGGATTGAAGTAGGACATATCTTTCAGTTGCGCACCAAATATGCTGAAGCCCTCAAATGCAGCTTCCTCGACGAAAAAGGCCAAAGCCAGATCATGGAAATGGGCTGCTACGGGATTGGTATCTCGCGCATCGTCGGCGCAGCGATCGAGCAGTGCCACGACGAGCGCGGAATCGTCTTCCCGACCTCGATCGCCCCCTTCGAAGTCTGCATCGTACCCATGGGCTATGCCAAGAGCACGGCCGTTAAGGAAGCGGCTGACAAGCTCTACGCCGACCTTAAAGAGGCAGGAGTCGATGTTTTGCTTGACGACAGAAACGAACGCCCCGGGGTCATGTTCGCTGATATGGAACTCATCGGCATCCCACACCGCATCGTGATTGGTGAACGCGGTCTCGGAGAAGGCAAGTTCGAATACAAAGGCCGTACTGACGCCGAAGCGCAGATGGTTCCAGTTGGCGACATCGAAGCCTTTCTGAAAGCCCGAATGTGTTAAGAGCCGCTATTATTCTGGCGCTATGGCTGCCAGCCACAGCGTTCTGCGGGGCACAAAAGTACGAACCGCTCTCGGCCAGCGTACAAGCGGCTCTGTCACGTTCGATATCGGATCAGGCTCCTCCGAAAAGCTCGTTCGCCAGCCCGATGGAAGCCGTCGACTGGTTGACCGAGATGTCGCGCCGACTTGAAAAGCGTATTCCAGACCGGGAAAACCGACTGGAATACCTGCGCGCCATACACTACGAAGCAACCCGCGCCGGACTCGACCCACAGCTCGTCCTGGGACTTATCCAGGTTGAAAGCGGCTTCAAGAAATATGCCGTCTCATCCGCCGGCGCCCGCGGCCTAATGCAGGTGATGCCCTTCTGGATCAAGGTGATCGGCCGTAGCGACGATAACCTATTTCACCTGCGAACCAACCTGCGCTACGGCTGCACCATCCTGCGACACTATCTGGATATCGAGCAAGGCGACCTCTATCGCGCGCTTGGCCGCTATAACGGGAGTCTAGGCAAACCTGAATACCCGAATCTTGTGCGCGCTGCCTGGCACAACCAGTGGATGTACACCAACCATAAAGGCAC
>CAZZDF010000048.1:0-9441 GCA_964652915.1 uncultured Propionivibrio sp.
GGTGCGACAAGGCCATGAAATAACCGCTGCGCAGCCCTACGGCCGTCGACTCGCCGTTAAATACCCGACTACGGCAACGAATTCCCTCGGCGCGAAGTTTGGCGTAACGCTGCCCCTCGGCCACCGTGCGGAAATTTTCGCCGTAATACATCACATCGCCGATACCGTCGGCCGCGACCTGTTCCTCGGCACGCAAAGTCAGCGCCGCCTTGCGATAGTTGTAGTCCTGGGCAATTACCCGCTTGGGCAGCGGCTGCTGCCGACAGACGAAGTTCTGCACACAATCGGGGAATTCCCCGGTATCCAGTTCATCCGCCGGACGATATTTGACCTGAAGGGTACTGGCCGGATGCCCGATCAGCGCATCGACGGCAAGCAGCTTATCGACCCCATCCTTGGCCGTTCCTTGATCGAAGAAATAGTAAATCCCTTCCTTCTCCATCAAGCGCGAAATGAAATCGAGATGGGTTTCCTCGTACTGGCAGACAAAGCTGCGCTTACGATAATTACCGGTCAGCGAAAACTGGTAATCGCGCGAGGACAACTGGCTTCCTTTCAACACCCCTTCGAGAATATCAGGAACCGTCTGCTCGTTAAGATAAACCTCGGTAATCTGGTACAGGGAAAGCCGCCATAAGCGCGGCACCAGAACCGCCCGGTAATAAACGTAGTTGCCAACCTTCTGCATCTGCTCGAACTCGGCAATGATGCCGTGATACGGCACTTCCTGCGAGCCATCCGGGGAATAGATACACAGCGTGGCTGCATTCTGCAAAATCTTGTTGAAATCGATTTGTGCATCGTCGGAAACCAAGGTCAATGAAAACCGGTAAGGCCGGTTGATGGCCTCAAAGCCTTCCAGATTGACGACATCAAATTTATCCGCCGCAAATGCGGATGAAGAGAAGCGGAAGCGCAGTTCCGAGCCGAGCCTGGTCGAAAGCGTAGTCATGATCTCACCCATTGAAGGCAGCTAAGCACGAAAAACACGGGATGCGGATTATTCGTGCTTAATCGCTTTCTCCGAGAAATCTGACTCGCGAAAAATCGAACAACAAACTGCGCCAGCAATGGCGCAGTTTGTCGAACCCGAACAATCGTCGATCAGGACTTCGGTGCCAACCAGCTATCTTCCGATTCAATACCATCCGGAACCCATGTCCAGACAATCTTTTCATAGGTAAACGAAATGTCTTCCATGTGGCCGAATTGCCCGTTCTGCGGATCCAGACAATTGGGAATCCAGGCACGAGCGTTGGTCACAATCGCGTTCTCAAGCTTGATGGTGTAGTACTTTTCTTCCTTGCCGGCCGGAGAAATCCGATAGAACTCAAGCCGAACTTCCTTCATCTGCTCACCCGAACAAAGCGCCTGCAGCAGTTTGGGCGATGCTTTGTCGATTTCCTTGGTCATGGTCATCGCTTCGTGCACACGCTTGCCGCTGGGCAAACCCGTCTGCGGATTCTTCGGAATGCTGACGGTATGATCGAGACCTTGCACGATGATCATCCCTTCATGGCCGGTCACACGGCATGAGCCCTCAATCTTTCCCTGATTGGTACCTTCGACGTACAAATAACACGGCATCGGCATGATTGACTCCTTTAGGTAGAAAAACGACTGCTGTTTATAAAACACACGAAAGAGAAACAAACTGCCAGGCTTGACCTGGTTCCTGCAAACACCTCAAAAGACATACGCCACGTCGCTAAGATACTCCGGATACAGCATTCCGGGGATTCGGCTTATCTCTGTTGAGAATGAACAACTGCCTTAAAGGTACTCCGGAGAAGGCAACTTTGCCTTCACATTTGCACATCTTTTTGTAATCATTTGTACTAACTATTGCATTCTCGGTCGCTCCGCTGCGCCCCCGACTCTCAGCCTGCCGGCATGACAAAATCCACCGCAAATTCTCCGGCCTCGTTGACTCCAAGGGACAGCGCTTCGGGTTGCTCGCCACTGTTCATCCGCGACAGAATTTCCTGCGACATCAGCGGCATGACGTTCTTGCGCAAAATGAAATCGATGTTTCGCGCACCGGTCTCAACCTCAGTGCAACGTGCGGCAATGCAATTGACCACGGCATCACTATACGACATTTGCAAGCTGTTGTTGTGCGCCAGACGGCGAACAATCTTGTCGAGTTTAAGCCGGACGATTCCGGCCAGCGCATCCTGCGCCAGCGTAACGTAGGGAATGACCGTCATCCGCGCCAGCAAAGCCGGTTTGAAGTGATTGGAGAGAATCGGCCGAACCGCCGCCAGCAAGGTATCGCTATCCGCCTTGGCCTCGCCGCTGGTCATTTCGGTAATCACGTCGCTGGCCAGATTGGTGGTGAGGAAAATGACGGTATTGGAAAAATCGATTTCCTTGCCTTCGCCATCCGAGAGAACGCCTTTGTCAAAAACCTGATAGAACAGATTCATGACATCGAGATGTGCTTTCTCCACTTCATCGAGCAGGACCACTGAATAAGGCCGCTGGCGCACGGCCTCGGTCAACACGCCCCCTTCGCCATAACCCACGTAACCAGGCGGGGAACCAATCAGACGGCTGACGTTATGTTTCTCCTGAAACTCGCTCATATTGACAGTGACCGTGGACTTTTCGTCGCCAAACAGAATATCGGCTACCGACAAGGCGGTCTCGGTCTTACCCACCCCCGACGGCCCGGCCAGCAGGAAAACGCCCATCGGCTGCTGCGGGTCACGCAGGCCGGAGACGGCGGTCTTGATCGTCTCGGCGATCTGCTGCAAAGCGTAGTCCTGGCCATTGATGCGCTTGCGCAGAATATCGGCCATGTTCATCACCATCGCCGCCTGATCGCGCTGCATCTTGCCGACAGGAATCCCGGTCCAGTCCGAGACCACCTTGGCCACCACATCGGGATCCACATCGATACGGATCAAAGCCTGGTTACCCTGAGCCGCCTTGAACGCCTCCTCGGCCGCCACGATCGCCGAACTGAGCGCATCCAGCGAATCACCTTCGATAGCTTGCGCCTTCGCCGTCTGATAAGCCTTGCGCGCATTGAGCAGCACTTCAGCGGCTTCTTTCTGCGCAACCCAAAGCGCGCGGAGTGCTTCCGCTTCGCCGGACAACTGCTGCAACAAGCCGGCAATCTCTTCCAGACGCTCGGCGTCATAAAACTGACGATTGTCGCGATCCCTTTCCAGACCACTACGCTCACGCTCCAGCGCCTGCATCTGCCGCTCTTTATCCTCCAGCACATCAGGCTTGGCTGTATGCAGCACCTTGACCCGGGCGCAGGAGGTATCGAGCAGATCCACTGCCTTGTCCGGCAACTGCCGCCCGGTGATGTAACGGCTTGACAGCTCGGCCGCCGCCACCAGCGCATCGTCACGAATCACGACATCGTGCACCTCTTCATACTTCTCGCGCAGCCCGCGCATAATCAGAACCGCCGTTGCCACATCCGGCTCATCGAGCTTGACAAGCTGGAAACGCCGCGCCAGCGCCGCGTCTTTCTCGAAGTACTTTTTGTACTCAGCCCAGGTGGTCGCCGCAATGGTGCGCAACTCACCGCGCGCCAGCGCCGGCTTGAGCAGATTGGCCGCATCCGATCCTCCGGCTGTTCCCCCGGCACCAATCATGGTGTGTGCCTCATCGATAAATAGAATGATTGGCTTGGCCGACTCCTTGATCTCGGTAATCACCCCTTTCAGACGATTCTCGAACTCGCCCTTGACGCTGGCGCCGGCCTGCAACAAGCCCATGTCCAGGCCAAGCAGCGTAATGTCTTTGAGCGAATCGGGGACATCGCCCTGCACCACCCGCAAGGCGAGGCCTTCGACCACCGCCGTTTTGCCGACCCCAGGATCGCCGACGCAAATCGGGTTGTTCTTGCGTCGCCGCGCCAGAATATCGACCATCTGCCGGATTTCCTTGTCCCGGCCAAACACCGGGTCGATCTTGCCGGCGCGCGCTTTCTCGGTGAAATTCTCGCAATAGCGCGCCAAAGCACTGCCACCAGCCGCCGGCGCATCACCGGCGCGCCCCCCTTCGCTTTCGGGCGGTCTGGCTTCAATCGAATTGGCACAAATCTTCTGGAATTCAGCCAGCAGACTTTCCCGGCTCAAACGACGCAGTGTCGTACCGTAGTCGCCAGTAGCATAAAATGTAGCGCGCGCAACGAAAGCCACCAATATGGCACCAGAACGGACTCGGCTTTCATTCAGATTAAACGAGGTAATCAGCCAGGAGTCCTGAAACAATTCCAACAGCAAAGGCGAAAACGTAGCACGGCCTCCGTTACCGCTGCGCAGTTCATCCAGCGACTTATCCACCTCGCGCTTAAGCAGGGCAGCGTCAATGTCGAATTGCCGCAATAGCAAGGCTATGTCCGACTGCGGCTCGGAGAGCATCTTGCTCAGCAAATGCTCGATGGTGATTTCATAATGGTTACGCGAAACGCATAGCCCTGCGCCGTCTTCCAGCGCCGATTTGACGTAATTGTTCAAACGACCGATCAGGGGTTTCAATTCGACCAGTAGCATGTTCTACCCTTTCGCAAACGTGGAACGTCAGTGATGATTGATACTAAACCTAACGGGAGCAAGAGTCGATTCCGGCACTGGTGCAAGCCAGGTGTCGTGCCCAAGACATCCCCAATTCCCTTGGCTCAGCCTTGCCGGCTGAACTTCGTTTTTTTTCAACTGCAATTCGATCGAAACCGCCAAAGGGTCAATCAGATAAAAGGAAATCAGAAACTCCAGCTGGCGGTGGCCGGGATTGCCCGGCAACAAAGAATGAAAAACCTCTTGCGGCAAGTCGGCAATACGCACGGCAAAACTGTTCTCGTGATCGTCAATCTCGGCACCGAGATAACTATCCTCACCCAGCCGATTGGCCTGCAGTCCAAGACGCAAACGTTGATCTTCAGGAATCGGCGCAACACGCGGCAAGCAAGGCAGCACCTCGACTTTCGCCGGGGCGAATACGTCGGAAAGCAAAGTACACAACCCCAGTGCGGAACGCGTTTGCTGATTGAACAAGCCGGCATAACGCAGCAAAGACTGACTGCCGGGCAATTGCTCGCGCAGACCGGCACTCTCAAGACCGACGAAGGCATAAAGGTGATTCAACACCCGCGCGTCGAGCCGCTCAACAATGCGCAAAGCCAGGCGATATTTGCTCCAGGAGTCAATCAGGACGCTATACAGAACCTGATGAATGACATCCAGAAAGTCGCGCGTGGCGTGCCGCCCTTCCCGCTCTTCCTCGAACAGGTCTTCGGTATAAAAGGTCGGCAAAGGCGATGCCACGCCATACAGGCCGAAGAAATTGGCGATGATTTCGCGCCTGCCATCGGGCAAAGTCCGGATGCGATCGATATCCGTATCGGGAAAGCCCAACGTCAGCTTGGGGCGGACACGCAGGCGTTGGGAACCCGCGCCCCCATCGGCGCTCCGCTGCAACAACCTGACGGCCTGGAAAAAGGAATACTGCGAGCCTCTTTCCAGCAGGTCAGCGATCAAAGCAGTACTTGGTTGCCCAGTCGCGGCGGCCATTGAAAGCTCACCCCTGAAAATACGTCGATCATCTCGACGCGCGTATAGGAATTGATTGGCGCATAGTTGGCGAGGAATCGCTCGACCACGCTGCCGAACATGAACATGTCGCCCTCTCCGGCGTAATAATCGAGGCGACACTTGAGCACGATGCGTTGCCCGCGCATCAAGCTTCCCCGTCCGACCAGGCGAGTATCGCGTGTCACTTCGACGGACTGGATGCCATCGATCCGCCGACGATTCGCCGCATCCAGACTGATCTCATTGCGTTCTGAAAAGATGTAGATGCCTAGAAGCGTCCGCAGATTGTTGGCATCGGCAAGCGACAGAAAATTGAGCGAGACATGCGAAATCAGGCGCCACAGCAATGTCTCACCCAAGGGCGGGTCAAGCGGCGCGGTAAGCGGCCGGATGTTGCTGAACGACATCCGGTCCGGCGAACTGGCCGTGGGCTGGCTGATATCGCCGATCTTGAGACTGACCGGCAAATTATGATTGGTGCAGGTCAGCGAGATGGACAGCGTTTCGGATATCAGCTCGTCTTCCGGCGGATAGGTCAAGGACATATAGGTGTCGGTTCCGGCGCCAATGGCTGCCGGCCGAATCGTCGTACGAAACGTCCGCTTTGCCAGCAGCCCGTCCGTGCCGATCTGGCCGAAAGGCTGGTAAGGACGCTGCTGCGCCACCCCCTGTTGATAACCGATCACCTGATCGACCGAAAACACCCGGTAGTGATCTCGCTCCTGCGCCTCAGGCACCACCCGGTATTCGCTGACCCGATGCTCGTGCGATATCGGCTCGGCCGAACGGGAGAAGAGGTTGATCACCGGCGTGACATTCAACATGAAGTCACTGGTCTTGATCTCCGAAATCCACGAGGGGACTTGCGACAAACGGCAAACGATGCGGAAACGATTGTTCTTGCCGCAGTTGCGTAAACGTTCCAGCCCCTCGATGTCGACAAACAGGAACTTCTCGGGCTGGACGTAAAACTCCTGCAGCACGCGATAGCCGGGAAAGGCGTTGCCCGGATAATCAAGCAAGGCATTGTCAAACCCGGAAGCGCGCAAACAGGCGACGCCCAGATCGATCACCTGCGTCCCGCACTCCAGTTGCACGCCCTGCACATACTTGCAGAGCAGCAACATAAGCTTGGCCGCCTCGCTATAGCCGCCAGAGAGGAACAAGCGAAGTTTGCTGATCGCCAGTTGCGAGACATCAACGCCGGCACTGACAAAATCGAAGGTCAAAGTGGGAGGCGACCCCACTTCGGCACTCAAGCCAGCACTTTGCAATAGCACCGGAACCGCTTCGACATCCTGAGTCGTGCGAAAAACGCAGGGCGTGCCGTCAACCGGTAGCGAGCCAAGTTCTGTTCCGGCGGAAATCGACACCGTTTCCATCTGCGCTCCGCGAGGCGCGAAAGCGACCATGCTGGTCGACGGAACGGGACGCAAAAAATGCGGGAACAGGAGATTGGCGATTTCCTGAACGAATTCGGGGAACTCATCGTCGAGCTTCTGCCGCGCCATCCCCGTCAGAAATGCCACGCCTTCAAGCAGGCGTTCAACATCGGGGTCGGCCGACACGCCGGAAAGCATCGGCGCCAGCGCCGGATTGGCTTTGGAAAACTCCGCCGCCAGCGTACGGAGCTTGATGAGTTCGTCTTCGTAATAACGATTCAACATGCGTTACAGCCCCGTAGAAGTCTGGAATCCTTGGCGCTCAGACAAAGCTGAGTCTGCCATTCCCGTCCAGTCTTGTGGCCAACTGCAGAGGAATGAGTTGATGATCAACGTCGATCATGCCGCTGAGCGAAAACGACAAGGAGAGGACTTCGCCACCCTGCGCAACAGCATTGACTCGCGGATTCAACAGACGCGGCTCGTACTGCGTGATCACCCGCCGCAGCTCCTCTTCAATATCTGCCGTCGCACCGGACGACAAACCGCCGGCGACGTTAGCCAGATCAGGAACCCCAAAAAGCGGATCGATCGGCGCACTGCCCTGTCGGGTATTCAGCAAGCGAATCAGATAGTTGCAGATCGAACGCACCAGAGTCTCGGCCTGCGTCTGGCTGGATCGATCCCCCCCACGCTCCCAATACGAAACTCTCTCAAGAAGGCGACGTTCCCTCATTATTCTTGTTCCCCGCTCTCCTGCCCGAAAACCCGCACGCCCCATGACGGGGCGTGCGACTCGTGACGCTTACTTCTTGTCGAGCTTGCCGACCAGCGACAGGGTGAAGGATGCGCCCATGTACTTGAAGTGCGGACGCACCTTCAGATCGACGCGATACCAACCCGGATCGCCTTCGACATCGGAGACGGTAATCTCGGCCTGACGCAAAGGACGACGACTGCGAACGCCTTCGGCCGGATTATCCATATCGGCAACATACTGGCGAATCCAGATATTGAGTTCCTTTTCCAGATCGCCGCGCTCTTTCCAGGTACCGATGTTCTCGCGCTGAATCACCTTGATGTAGTGCGCCAGACGGCTGATGACGAACATGTAGGGCAACTGGGTGCTGAGCTTGTAGTTAAGCTCGGCTTCCTTGCCTTCCTTGCTGTTGCCGAAGAACTTCGGCTTCTGCGCGGAATTGGCCGAGAAGAATGCCGCATTGTCGCTGTTCTTGCGCATCGTCAGGGCAATGAAGCCCTGCTCGGCAAGCTCGAACTCACGGCGCTCCGAAATCAGCACTTCTGCCGGAATCTTGGTCTGCGTCTCGCCCATTGACTCGTAGGTGTAAATCGGCAGATCGCTCACCGTGCCGCCGCCTTGCGGGCCGATAACGTTGGCACACCAGCGATAATCGGCAAAGCTGTCGGTCAGGCGCGTCGCGAAAGCAAACGCCGCGTTACCCCAGAGGAAATCCTTGCTGCCGGTTGAAACGTTTTCCTTGTAGTTGAATTTCTTGACCGGAATCGTCTCTGCGCCGTAAGGCAAGCGCAACAGGAAATGCGGCAGGGTCAGGCCGACGTAACGGGCATCCTCGGATTCGCGGAAGGAATTCCATTTCGTATATTGCGGCCCTTCGAAAATCGACGAAAGATCCTTGAGATTCGGCAGCTGCTCAAAGCTATCCACGCCAAAGAAGCTGGCGCCCGCTGCGGCAATAAATGGCGCGTGCCCCATCGCCGAAACGCTGGCGACCGATTGCAACAACTTGATATCCGGAGAAGCCGGGCTGAATTCATAGTTGGCGATCACCGCGCCAAAAGGCTGACCACCAAACTGGCCGTATTCAGCCGTGTAGAGCGTCTTGTAAAGCCCGGATTTGGTAATTTCCGGCGCATCCTCAAAATCGTCCTGCAGCTTGCTCTTGCTGACGCTCATCAGCTGAATCTTGACGTTTTCGCGGAAGTTGGTGCGATCCACCAGGAACTTCAAGGAACGCCAGGCCGACTCCAGGCGCTGAAAATCATCGTTGTGAAGAATCGCATCGACCTGCGCACAAAGCTTGCGATCCAGTTCGGCGATCATGTCATCGACGGTTGCCGCCGTGACACGCTCCACCGCACGCTGCGGCTCAAGCAGCTGCGAAATAAAAGCCTGAATTCCCTGACGGGCAATCGAGTAGGACTCATCGCCAGGCTTGATGTGCGCCGACTCGATCAGCTGATCGAGCAATGAAGGTTCGCCGGCCGCGCCAGCGCTTTCCGGGGTGGTAGATACCTGTTGTTCTTCGCTCATGCCTTCTCTCCAATAAGCGCCTATTTGTCCTGAATACCCAGTTCGTTCAACAAGCGCTGACGAACGCCCTCATCCTTGATCAATTCCTGAACCTGCTTGCGGAAATCCGGAATATTGCCCAAGGGGCCTTTCAAGGCCTTGAGCGACTCGCGCAAAGCGATCATCTGGCTTAACTCCGGAACTTTCTCGACGATGGCATCGGGAGAAAAAT
>CAZZDF010000049.1:0-9369 GCA_964652915.1 uncultured Propionivibrio sp.
TGACAATCGGCACCGTCAAAACGGGATCTGTCAGATCAAGTCTGAACTTCTACAGTTGAATTGACCGCGGCAAGTGGCATCGACTAGACTTGTTCGAGTCATTTACCTGTGGGTGAACCTCATGGTTTCGAACAGTACATTTGTCAGGCAGCTTTACCAGACCGCTCTGGCGCGCGATCCGGACACCGGCGGGGCGTCCTACTGGTCGGGGGAGCTGGATCGCGGGTTTTATACTCCGGCCATGGTGGCCTACAATTTTTTTGCCTCGGCAGAGTATCAGCAGGGCGTGGAAACGGTTTCCCGTCTGTACTACGCGGCGTTCAAGCGTGCACCAGATGTGCCGGGAGTTCAGTTCTGGATGAACATTTCCAGGCAAGGTGCGACTCTGGATCAGATTGCGACGCAATTTGTAGCGTCGGCCGAATTCAAGGCTGTCAATGGTGTGGTGGCAGGCAACGGGAGTTTGGTCGATATTCTTTACGCGAACGTTCTCGGCCGTGTAGCCGATGCGGCGGGGCGCGCTGATTGGGTGAATGCGCTGAATGGCGGCGCGAGCACAGGATCTGTGCTGGCAGGTTTTTCAAATTCTCTGGAGTTTCAGCAAAAGGCCAATTCCTTGGTGACTAATGCGCTGGCGTACCATGCCATCGCTGGGCGTGCTCCAACTTCAGCTGAGTTGGCGGCAACTCCGGGGGATTTGACGAGTATCGTTCTTGGTGCTGTGTCCAAGTCTTCGGGGTCTTCGATCAGTACGACCACCGGCTTGTCTTATAGCGCGTTGGCGTTTTCCGAATCTTCGGCGAACGATGGAAGCATAGGGACATCGGTGACTGTATCGTTGGGGGGGGATACCTTTGTCGGAAGTATCGGAGCCAAGCTTGGCAAGGTAAGCGGTGTGCCCACCGGGCTGACCGCTTCGCTGACCAAGACTACCGACACAACCGCAACCTTGACTTTGACCGGCAACGCCAAAACGCATGGAGCATCGAGTTCCACGTCGGGCCTGAGTGTCGCATTTTCGGCCACGGACTTTACGTCGGCCAGTACGACGGGCAAAGCCGGACTGACACAGGCGATGAGCGTCAGCTTTGTTGAACTGCCGGCTTATGAAAGTGGCGGGGATCTATTTGTCTCAGGCGTGGTGACTACTTCGGTACGTGTCGATCTGTTGGCGGACAAGCTTTATTTTGGAACGGGACTCGGCGTTTTGTCCTCTGGTGCAATGTCCAATGTCAAGAACGTGGATGCTACCGGGATTACAGGGACAAAGGTTACGGTGACTCTGATCGGAGATGATGCGGTTAATACGCTGACGGCTTCCGATCTTGGAGGGTCGATTACCGGAGGCAAGGGAGCTGATATTTTGGTTTCCGGCGCAGGGGTGGATCGTTTTGTGTTTTCGTCGGTGGCGGCCGACAACGGGGTCGATATCCTGAATGGATTTGCTCTTGGCGCTACAGGCGATGTGCTGGATTTTTCTGCTTTTTTAAACAAAACAGGAACAACCCACATTGCGCCGGTGAGTTCAGCAAGTGTCGCCGATGCGGTCTGGGCGAGCGGTGATGTGTTGATTGCTACCGGGTATAGTTTGGATACGGCGGCTGAAATTGCGGCACTATTTAATGCTGGAGCTTCGGCACCTTACGCAGCGCCGACGGCCGCTTCGAAAATGGTGGTTATTTCGGCCGATATCGTTGGTGATGCCAGCATATGGTATGTGGTCAATCAGACGGGTGTGACCACCATTGATAGCAGTGAGGTGACGTTGGTGGGAACCCTGACGGGTATCCATAATCTGGGTCTGAGCGGTTTCGGCTTCGCGACGGCTAATTTCGGATAAGGTGCGAAGATCGCAGCAGAAAAATCGTTGTGCATCGCTTGCCATTCCGGTGATTGACGGGATACCTCTCGATACATTGCGGTTTTTGTTTTTGCTGCAAAAACTTTGCGGCGAGTGACTGGGTTTTTAGTGGAAATCCTGAAAAACTTGGTCGAATTGACTTGCATCTTTTTGAGGTTCAAAGGATGTGCCACTTTTCCTAATTCAGCAGAGTTTATTCAGAATAATGTCGACAATAATTACATTTGTATGGCGTCGGTGAATGTCCTCTGTTTTTAAAAATCAACTTCAAGAAGCCCAAAGATTAGCTCAAGCCGGCAGATTTGCTGAAATGCAGGCGATTTGCCATGGAATCATCAATGGTCGGTCGGTCGATGCTGATGAATTGCTGGATATCGGTACCCTCTTGCTGAGCTTTGGTTGGCTGTCTTCTGCACGGAAATGCTTTGAGCTGGCACACTCGTTAAAGCCGGATGATCTGCGTGCCGTTGTGAATTTGGCGAATCTGGCCACCGATGCCGGGGAGCATTCTCTTTCCCGTCAGCGGTATGGTGAACTGCTTAAGAAACTACCTGGTCACCCAGTGATACGCCGCAATGCGCTTGTGAGTCTGGAATACGACCCAGATGTCTCGGATGGTGAACGGATCGGGCGAGCCAGGGAATGGGGGGCGTGGGCAATCACGCAGGCTGGGGGGTATCGTCCCCGACCCAAACTCATTTCCTTGTCTGGCCGTGCCCTGCGCATTGGTTACGTTTCTGCGGATATCTGTCAGCACACCGTTGGGTTGTTGATCAAGGACGTTCTCAAGCGACATGATCCAGAGCGGGTGAGTGCTTTTGTGTATGGCGCTGGGCGGTTCGAAGACTGGGTGACGAAGGAAATCAAAGGTGTGACACAATTTCGTGAAGTGTCTGCCGTCAACGATTTGGAACTTGCCGATTGGATTCGCGAGGATAGAATTGACGTACTGATTGATCTATCGGGGCATACGGCTGGTTCGCGATTGATGGCATTCGCTCATCGGCCGGCACCCGTGATGGTGTCTTGGCTCGGCTATTTTGCGACCACTGGTTTGCCGTACATCGATGCGGTGTTGATGGATGAATGGCATGCCCCGGTGGGGGCTGAAGCGCAGTTTGTCGAACCGATTCTCCGCTTGCCGGGAGGGAAATTCTGTTATCAGCCGGTGCCTTGGGCACCCACCAATGGGCACGCGCCACCATACCTTGATCGCCGGTTTATTACCTTCGGCAGCTTCAACAACACAGGCAAGTACAACAGCGGGGTCTTCGACCTATGGGCGAGGATACTCTCGGCTGTTCAGAATTCCCGGTTGGTTCTGAAATGGCGTACTTTTAATGACGAGCTATTTCGAAAACAGGTGATCAATGCTTTCAAGGAGCGCGGAATTGCCCAGGAACGCATCGAACTACGCGGCCCGAGCTTTCATGCTGACCTGCTCAAGGAGTATGCCGACATTGATATTGCGCTGGATCCCTTCCCTTTCTCTGGCGGCTTGACAAGTTGCGAGGCGTTGTGGATGGGGGTGCCAGTCATTACCTGGCCACAAAGTCGTGTCGTGAGTCGGCAGGGCTATGCGATTCTGTCGCAGATTGGTTTGCCAGAATTTTCGGCCAGTGACGCGGATGACTATGTTCGTCTTGCAGTTGGGCTTGCCAACGATCCTGGGCGGCTTGCCGAACTGCGTTCATCCCTGAGGGATAAGATGCGGCCTTCGTTGCTGATGGACGTCAAACACTTTACTTGCGAACTGGAAAACGTGTTGATCGGTCTTTACGAGAAAATAGAAACCCAAGAGAAGGCTATTGCAATGACCCCCAAGATTATTCTTCACGTTGGTGCAGGGCACCCCAAAAGCGGGGCGAGGATTCCTCCTGTCTTTCGTACCGCTGAATGGAAGGAGATTCGACTCGATATTGATCCGGTTAACGAGCCTGACATCCTCGGCACGCTGCTCGATATGTCGGCTGTGGCTAACGAAAGCGTTGATGCCATCTATTCGGCGCACACGATTGAGCATCTGTATCCTTCCGAGATACCGGCCGCCATGGCCGAATTTTTAAGGGTGCTCAGGCCGGATGGATTCGCGGTGATCAATTGTCCGGACTTGCAGGAAGCGGCGCGTTGGATCGTTGAGGATAAACTGATGGAAACGGCTTATACGTCTCAAGCTGGGCCGGTAACGCCTTTCGATATCGTGTTTTCTCACCGGCAGTTTACCGGACGCGATAAGCCTTTTATGGCCCATCACTGCGGCTTTACGTTGAAAGTACTCCTGGGGACGTTGCGATCGAATGGTTTTCAGTCGGTCGGTGGCAAACGTCGTCCTGCAGCATTTGATCTGTGGGCGGTCGCCAGCAGGCAAGTGCTAACGGACGTGGACTTGAGGGCGCTTGCTGATAAGGTCTTGCCGGGCGGTTGATCCGGCTCGAGTAATCCTTGACTTGGTTCGGCCTGAGCTTACTGAGGGCGAACGGTCTTACATGTTATTCGGGGTAAGGGGTTCCGGTAGCAGAGAACTATCGAAGGGGTATTTTTAGTGAAGCGAGTTTTTGATGTAATGTTGGCGGTTGTAATTGGTGCGGGGGCGATCGTACCCATCTGTGTGATTGCACTTTTTGTGAAGTTGTCTTCGGTTGGGCCGGTTTTATATTGGTCTGATCGTGTGGGGAGATACAACCGGATCTTCAAAATGCCAAAATTCCGCACTATGAAGACCGGGACGCCGGCGGTGGCGACACATTTGTTAAATGATCCTGAAAGCCACCTTACTCCGATTGGTTCGTTTCTGCGAAAGACTAGTCTCGATGAATTGCCTCAGCTTTGGAGCATATTAATTGGGGATATGAGCTTTGTCGGGCCGCGCCCAGCATTGTTTAACCAAAATGACTTGATTGAGGCGCGTACCCGGCTGGGGGTTGATGCGCTGATTCCGGGGTTGACGGGATGGGCGCAGATAAACGGGCGTGACGAATTGCCGATTGTAGAGAAGGTGTCGCTGGATTCCGACTATATGCGTCGTCGTTCATTCGTGTTTGATATTTATATTCTTTGGAAGACGGCAATCAAGGTCGTAAAGCGTGATGGCGTCATACACTAGGTGGGATGTCGGCTTTCTTTGACTTGGCGGTGACGTCGGGGCATTTTATTCAAAACCATCAGTTCAACCACGGGGAACACGGCGGGCACTGCGAAAAGCTTGAATTCTAAGGGGGGTTATATGATTACCCAATGGGTGATTAGAGCATTTCAAGTAATGCGTTGTCGTAGAGTTCGCTGTCCTCGCCGTGGTTAATTGCCGTTTAATTTTTCTGTTGCGATCATTACTACCCTCCGAATCCTGTTATTTGGGCCTGGCGCTGCCTAGTTACTGGGCTCCCTCAGTTGGTGCTCCGGAAGAGGGAATGTTGCCGGATTTTCCGGTAAAGGTCATTTTTCCTTGATCCGTCTGTTTGCCATTGCTGTAAATTCCCTCCCAATAGTCGCCGTCGGGGAAGGTGGTGCGTCCTTGTCCTTCCTTGATGCCCATATTCCAGCCGCCTTCGTAGCGCGAGCCGTTTTGGGTAGTGTAGCTTCCCTGTCCGTGAAACTCGCCGTCCTTCATCTCGCCTACGTAAACATCGCCGACGTCAAACGTGGTTTTGCCCCGGCCGTGTTGTTTGTTAGCCACCCAGTCACCTTCGTAGCGGAAGCCTTTCGACGGTGAGACAAAGACCCCTTTGCCGTGCATCAGGCCGTTTTCAACCTGGCCTTCATAGCGATCGCCGTTGTCCCAGGTGATTGTTTTGTGTCCGCCCGGGTTGTTTGCTCCTCCTACCCCTGCAGGCGAGCTCTTGGTATGGGTTTTGGCGGGCGCGGGCTGCGTGGCCGATGCGCTTGAGGCTGGCGAAACCGGTGTCTGAACCGGCGCCGGAAGTCCCGCTCCTTGCGGCGCAATGGCCGCCGAGGCAACAAATCCGGTTTGATGTTCGGGGGCGGTATGTGGATGACCAACATAGCTTGCCGTGTCGGTAATGCGGATGGGAACGATGGTAAAGCGTCCGGCGATGTCAATTTCGCTATGATAGGTGCCGGCATTGCTCTGGAACTCGATCAGGAGCTTGCCTTGTGGCAGGGTGGCACGCGCAATCGAGATGCGCTCCGGCAAGCTGCGCCAGCACCGGTCATCCGCCTGTTCGCTGCCCACGGTAATCACATTGGCGATCAGGCCGGCCAGCCAGTGCGCCTTGTTGGCCTGTTCCTGCACCACCGATTTGAGGGTGGCGCGAATGACCGTGCGCAGGATGATTCCTGGCATTTGATCCTTGAGCAGACGGCGGGCCATGGTGTCGGTGTTGGTCAGCGTTTCAACCGGCAATTGCTGGCCGGCAACGGCTATGGACGGCGGTACCAGAACGCTGCTTGAGGATTTGATGACCGGAAAGGAGAGTGGGACGACCACCACGCCGTCCTTGCGCGGGATGGGGATCGGGATATTCAGCGATTCGATGCGTGGTGCGAAACCGGTCTCGACCACGAACAACACGTCGGTTTGCTCGGGATTGATCTGTTTTTTGCCAATGCCGTTCAGTGCGTTCTGGATGAGGGCTTTGCCCGGAGCGAGCTGCAACGCGTTGCGGTAGCCCGGTTCGGCCAGCGAGGGCTCGTTCGTCGCTTCAAAAAAGTATCCGGCCAGATAGTGGGCGAAGGCATTCTGGTAACCGTTTTTCAGTTCGCGCACCTCGGGGGTGTCGAGTTCGGCCATCGGGTAGCCGTCGAGCTGGGTGACCGATCCGGTTTCCTGTTTTTCCGATTCAACTTTCAGCGCGTCGTATTCCTGTTCGCGGAAGGCTTCGATCAGTTTTTCGCGCTCGTAGGTCTTCTTCATCTCGATGCGCGCCAGATCGAAGTTGCCGAGCAGGATGTGGTTGAGCGTCAGGCGCGTCGACAGCAGGACTTTTTCGTAGTCCTGCCCGTCATAGCGGCGGGTCTTGTCACTGATCAGATAGCTGCCGATGTTGCCGAAGAGCTGCGCGGAATTTAAGCGGAAGTCGTTTTCCCAGGCCTGGACGATCTCGTCGCTTTTCAGCCAGGTGTCCCGGCTGGCGGTGTAATCGCCGCCAATACTCAGGAGTTCGCCTTTCTCGAAAAAGTAGAGCAGATCCTTTTCGGGACCTTCGTTGGTTTTTTCGATCTGCGCGACGGCTTGCGCGATTGCGCCGGACTGAACGAGGGCGATGGTTTGCGTTAGCTCGTCGTTATATTGGCGCATGACACCGGCAGCACATAGCGAGGGCACTAAGGCGCCAAGCAGACAAAACAGAACCTTGGGTTGGACAGTTTTCATCTTTGCCCCCTGTCAGTTTGGAATTGCTCCGGTCTTCGCGTCGTGCCGGTCAACCTTCATGCTACTGCTAGAATCGTCGTTTTCCCAGCCAATTTTGAGACGCCATGCACCCGGATTACCTTGAAAAGATATTGACTGCGCAGGTCTACGACGTTGCCGTGGAAACGCCGCTCGATCCGGCGCCGAATCTCTCGGCGCGGATCGGTAATTCGATCCTGTTCAAGCGTGAGGATATGCAGCCGGTGTTTTCCTTCAAGTTGCGCGGGGCGTACAACAAGATTGCCCAGTTGCCGCCGGAACGGCTCAAGCGCGGCGTGATATGCGCTTCGGCAGGTAATCATGCGCAGGGCGTGGCCTTGTCGGCGGCCAGAGTCGGTTGCCGGGCGGTGATTGTCATGCCGACAACAACGCCACTCATCAAGATTCAGGCGGTGCGTAACCGCGGTGGCGAAGTGGTGCTGGCCGGCGAGTCCTATGACGAGGCCTACGCACACGCGTTGAAACTGGAAAAAGCCGAAAAACTGACCTTCGTTCATCCCTTTGACGATCCGGAGGTGATCGCCGGGCAGGGGACGATCGGCATGGAAATTCTGCGCCAGCATCCCAAGCCGATTCACGCGGTTTTTTGCTGCGTTGGCGGGGGCGGGCTGATTTCAGGCGTGGCTGCCTATATCAAGCGACTGCGCCCGGAAACGAAAATCATCGGGGTCGAGGCCGTCGATGCCGATGCCATGGCGCAGTCCCTGGCAGCCGGCAAACGGGTTCGTTTGAAACAGGTGGGCCTGTTTGCCGACGGCGCGGCGGTGAAATATGTCGGTGAAGAGACTTTCCGCCTGTGCCGGACCTATGTGGATGAAATGGTGCTGGTCGATACCGACGCCATTTGCGCGGCGATCAAGGATGTTTTTGAAGATACCCGTGCCGTGCTGGAGCCAGCCGGGGCGCTGGCCATTGCCGGGGCCAAGGCCTATGCCGAAAAACATAGGCTGAAGGACAAGACGCTGGTGGCGGTTGCATCCGGCGCCAACATGAATTTTGACCGCATGCGTTTTGTGGCCGAGCGTGCCGAGGTCGGCGAACAGCGCGAAGCCGTGCTGGCGGTGACCTTGCCGGAAAAGCCGGGCGCGTACAAAAAATTCCTCTCGCTCATCGGTGCGCGCCATGTGACCGAGTTCAACTACCGATTCAACGACGTCAAGGAAGCTCATGTCTTTTTCGGCGTGCAGGTCGCCTCGCGTGCCGAGTCGCTTAAACTCGTCGCGCAACTGCGCAAGAGCGGTTATGCCACGCTCGATCTGACCGACGACGAAATGGCCAAGTCGCACATCCGGCACATGGTTGGCGGCCATTCGCCACGGGTCGATAACGAGATGCTTTACCGTTTCGAGTTCCCGGAACGCCCGGGGGCTTTGATGAACTTTTTGAGCCAGATGAGCGCCGGCTGGAACATCAGCCTGTTCCACTACCGTAATCATGGCGCCGACTACGGGCGGGTGCTGGTCGGCATGCAGGTGCCGCCGGCCGAGATGAAACAATTCAAGGAGTTCTTGAAGAACCTCGGCTATGCGCACTGGAACGAAACGGACAATCCGGCTTATAAGCTGTTTCTGGCCTGAGCGTTAGGGAGGTCTGATTTATTGCAGATTGGTCATTCCGGCGAACGCCGGAATCCAGAAAATTCAACGAACTGGGCCCCGGCTTTCGCCGGGGCGACGAATACTTCAGCGTTTCCTTAGAGAAAGATGTGTTTTTGCTGATAACAGGAGCAAGCAATTGAAAGATAGCGTGATGGATTACGGTTTTGACAAGCCATTGGATCGCCGCGATGGCGATTCGCTCAAATGGAACAAATATGCCGGGCGCGATGTGTTGCCCTTGTGGGTGGCGGATATGGATTTTGCCGCGCCGCCGCCGGTATTGGCGGCGCTCGAGCGGCGCATCAAGGACGGTTGTCTCGGCTACCCGGTGCCGACCGCGTCGCTGGTTGAATCCGTGATCACCTATTTGCGCCGCGAATATGGCTGGAATGTGCTGCCCGAATGGCTAGTCTGGTTGCCGGGGATCGTCACTGGCCTCAATGTGGCGTGTCGTGCGGTGGATGGCGATGTGATGACCGCAACGCCGGTGTATCCGCCGTTTTTGTCGGCGCCGCACTTGTCAGGCAATAAATTGGCCGCAG
>CAZZDF010000050.1:0-9261 GCA_964652915.1 uncultured Propionivibrio sp.
TTTCAACTCCTTCAGCAATGACGCCAAGGCCGAGGCTATGACCCAATGCCAAGATCGTACGTGCGATGGCCGCATCATTGTGATCCGACAGGACGTCGCGAACGAAGCCCTGGTCGATTTTCAGCTGATCAAGCGGCAAGCGCTTCAAATATGCGAGAGATGAGTATCCGGTACCGAAATCATCGAGTGCAAAGCAAACTCCTCTGGCTTTGAGCGAACTCATTTTCTCGATCACGTCATCGATATCATCCACCAGCAGGCTCTCCGTCAGCTCGAGTTTTAGTTGTTCCGGATTGGCACCGCTATGGTTAAGCGCGTCAAGAACCTGTTCGACAAAATCCGGATGATGGAACTGACGCGCGCTGACATTAACCGCCACGGTAAGGTGCGCCGTACCCGGCTGCTTGGCCCAATTGGCCAGCAGTTCACAAGCCGTCTTCAGTACCCATTGTCCAATCGGCAAGATCAGACCGGTGGCTTCGGTAACCGGGATAAAATCGGCTGGCGACACCAGCCCCCGATCAGGATGCCTCCAGCGTAACAGCGCTTCTGCGCCGATGATTCGGTCTTCCGAATTGACTTGCGCCTGGTAGTAGAGCTCAAACTGATGATGTTCGATTGCCTTGTGCAGATCCGATTCGAGCGCAGCCCGGTTGGAAACCACCGCTTGCATGTCCGGATCGTAGAAACGCATGGTATTACGCCCGGCCGATTTGGCTTGATACATTGCCGTATCAGCCCGTTTCATCAGTTCGTCGACAGACGTCGGTGCATCGTTGAACAGGGTGATACCAATGCTCGATGTGCATTGGTGGCGGTGGGGAGTCAGCTTTACTCCGTTCAATTCAATATTCAGGAAGTAGGGCTTGCTTAGTTGTGCGAGGATTTTTCGTGCCACCCCCTCGGCCTGGAGGGCGGCTTGGCTATCCTCGCCGAGATCTTCAAGAATAATGACGAACTCATCACCGCCGAGCCGGGCGACGGTATCCCCCTTGCGAACGCAGGCGCTAAGACGCGAGGCCACCGAAACCAGAAGCTGATCGCCAACATCGTGCCCCTGCGTATCGTTAAGTGTCTTGAAGTTATCCAGGTCAATCATCATCAGGGCGCACTGTCGTTTGTGGCGCGCGCAACTGGTTAAGGCTTGTGACAGTCGATCAAGCATCAGGCGGCGATTGGGCAGCCGGGTCAGCATGTCATAAAAAGCCAGGTGCTTGATTTCGTCTTCGGCTGCTTTTTTGTAGGTGATGTCACTAAACACCCCAACGTAGTGTTTTAGCTCTCCGGATGCGTCAAAAACAGCCGAAATGGTCAGTTGCTCCGGATAAATCTCACCGCCCTTGCGCCGGTTCCAGATTTCGCCGTCCCAGTAGTGGTTTTCACTCAGACTGCGCCGGATTTCATTGAAGAACTCGCTGTCGTGGCGGTTCGACCGGAGCAGTGACGGCTTTTTCCCGAGAACTTCTTCTTCCGTATACCCGGTAATCTGCTCGAAGCCGCGGTTGGCGGCGACGATTTTCTGGTCTTTGTCGGTAATGATGACGCCATCCGTCGTGTTTTCGAAAACCATCGCTGCCAGCCGCAATTGCTCGGAAATCCGTCGCCGTTCGGTGATGTCTTCAAAAACCCAGATACTGCCGGCTTGCGGGTGTTGATGATCAAGGGCGCAACCACGCATACTGGCCCAGAAAACAGACCCATCGCGACGTTTCAGACGCAGTTCGTTTTCATAAATGCCACCGGGCGCAGCAATCGCCTCATAAGCGCAACGGCCCACTTCGAGAAATTGATCGTCCGACAAATAAATGATTCTGGAAGACTGACCGTGCATTTCCCCCGAGGAATAACCAAAGACTTCTTCAGCGTGGCGATTGACGAGTTGAATGACGCGCTCACGTGCAAAAACAACACCCATCTGGACGTTGTTCAAAATTGCCTGCTGTTCAGCGAAGGAATTTCGCAGGCTATAACGCATCTCATCGAGTTGTTGCGCCAGTCGACCAATTTCATCCGGTTGGCTCCAGTCAAGTGGTCGATCCAGATCTCCGCCTGCAAGCTGATTGGAAAACTCGTTGAGTCGGGACAACGGCTTTAGAATCCTGCGGCGTAAAGTAACGAGGATCAGTACCAAGGCAAACACAAATTGCCCTAACAACACCAGCGAATAGACCCTTCGATCCTGCTTGTGTTCAGCACGCTTCAAGCCGTCGTCAATCTCGACTTCGACAAAGCCAACCGGTTCGCCGTGCAGGTTGAGTTCTCGCTTCAATATTCTCGAGTTGCCGATTCGTCGTTCCGGTTTCTCGATGACTAGAACAGTTTCTCCGGAAGGGTCGATGACCGTAATTCGTACAACTTGTTGGTCAAGCATTGCAGCTTGGGCAATCGAATTTGCGGTCTTGATATTGACGTTCCAGATCGGATCGAGCAATCCATTAGCCAGCAACTCGACTTTGCTATTCAATTGTTCTTCAAGCGCACTATTCAGATTGCGCTGAGCCAGATTGGTTAGCAACAATCCGCCAAAAAGCGCCGGTAACAACAATCCGGCGCACATGGCAATCACCATGCCCGCATTCAGGCTACTCATCCTTCGGCTCTCAAGAAAGGCCGAAAGTCGCTTGGGGAGGTATGAGTTCAGTGACATTCCAAGTTCATGAAAGAATCGTGCGATACGTCGAAAGCAGATTGCAGAACCAATACCTATTTCCACTGCAGCACCAGCAGTCGGAGCTTACGGTAATTTTCTCGAAACGTCACTCACCAAAACATTTTACAAACCACTGAGCGGTATTTTGGGCTGCGATTTCAAATCCTTTTGATACCGCATAATCGATTCCGATTTCAGGGATAACCACCAGTTGATTACGGCAGGTGGTTTTTTGAAGCGCCCTGCGGTTGCTGGCGACATGCAGGTCATCTGTTTCTTCTACCAACAACAACAAAGGGGACGACAGCGATCGCAAATAAATTACACCGGCCAGGTCTATCAAGCCACCGCGACAAACCACTCCCCGAATGTCATGGTCGCGCAATGCCGCCACACGAACGACTACTGGAGATGTGGTATTGGAACCACAAAGCCCCAAAGGTTGCTGCTGAAGCTCTCCTAGCAACATCTGATTCTTGATCAAGGCAAGAAAATCGAGCAACCGCCTGGCCAGCAAAGGAACATTGTTGTGCACATCAACAAAATGCTCCTCTTGTCTGGCCAGCAGGTCGATACTCAAGGTAGAAAGCCCTTCTCGACGAATCAGCTTGGCCAATGCGTTATCCCGTTCGTCGAGCGCTACGGCAGCATGTGCCAGAACAACAATGCCTTTTGCGCCGGGCTGCAAAGACAGACGTCCATGCAATCTCCCGTGTTCCGAGGAAATCGAAATCGGAATATCAAAACCGTCGGGCGTAAGGTCGATCATTTTCTGGCCAGCCTTACCGGAATGCGGCGTGCGCCGAACGGTTTGCCAAATCCGCCAAAACGCCCTGCAATCAAGGTATGGCAATGAGGACAACGTCCGTCATTTGGCAGGTCGTGGTGACGAATCGTATACCAGTCACGTTCGATGAGTGCGGCTTGGCAGGTCGGGCAAAACGTTGTTCCGCCCTCCGAATCGTGAGCGTTCCCGGTATAGACGTAATGCAGACCGCAGTCCAGTGCGATATGGCGAGCGTGGCTTAGCGTCGACGCTGGCGTAGGCGGCAAATCGTCCATCTTCCAATCCGGATGAAATGCGGTGAAATGTACGGGAACATCCGGTCCGAGTTCGCGCGCAACCCACTGCGAAAGCGCCTTGATTTCAGCAGGGGAGTCGTTTTTTCCGGGAATCAGCAAGGTCGTAATTTCCAGCCAGCATTGCGTTTGATGATGAATGTACGAGAGAACATCAAGCACCGGTTGCAGATGCCCGCCGCAGAGTTTGACGTAAAAGTCTTCGGAAAACGCCTTCAAATCGACATTGGCGGCATCCATGACGGCATAAAACTCCTTGGCCGGTTCAAGGTGAATGTAACCGGCGGTCACCGCCACGGTCTTGATGCCACGATTGCGGCAGGCGAGGGCGGTGTCAATGGCGTACTCGGCAAAAATCACCGGATCATTGTAAGTAAAGGCCACGGAATGCGCGCCGTAGGCCTGTGCTGCGCCAGCGATACCGTCCGGGCTCGCAGCATCCATCAGCCGGTCCATATCGTGTGATTTGGAAATATCCCAGTTCTGGCAAAACTTGCAGGTAAGGTTGCAACCGGCCGTGCCAAAGGAAAGAATCGACGAACCGGGGTAAAAATGGTTGAGCGGTTTCTTTTCGATCGGATCGATGCAAAAGCCAGAGGAGCGACCGTAGGTGGTCAACACCATCTGGTGATCGACGTTCTGCCGGACGAAGCAGGCACCGCGTTGCCCTTCGTGCAGTTTGCAATCGCGCGGACAAAGGTCGCACTGAATGCGCATCGGATGCCCGTCCTGCGCGGGTAGCGCGTGCCACCAACGCGCCGGGTAGGCTGATTCGGGAGTTTTCACGCTTCTTTCCATTTCTGAACGCCGTAGCGGGAGAAGGTAATACCATCATCCCAGAAATCGGCCGGTAAGCCGGCTTTCATTTTAAGGTGCGCCATGAACTGCTGGCGATCGGGCAATGACTCCCAGACTTGCGGCAAAAAGGTGGCACGACGATGACCGTAGGACAGGATTAACCCGTCAATGCCGGGGCGCAATCGGGCGAGGGCATCGGCCTCGTCGGAGAACTCCATGGGCTTGGGCACATCGAGCAGCGAAACTTCGACGCGAGTAAAGTCCAGTTCTTCTGGACCGAGCGGCGGGAAACGCGGGTCGCGGAATGCGGCAGCAATCGCGTTTTCAGCAACATCGGTAAGCAGCGGACGATAGGCCTCAAGGCTGCCGATACAGCCGCGCAAGTTGCCGTTTTGGGTCAAGGTGACAAAGGTCGCTCCGTTTTGCGCAAGTTCCGGGCAGGGCGCATAGGTTTTGGCGATGCCGCCGAAACGTTGCTCGATGGCGTTACGCGCCAACGTCAATAGCGTTTGGCCCAAAGGATCAGTGGACATGGTCTTTGGCCTCCATAAAGGCAAATGCGCCATAACCAACGACGCGCATCTTGTCGCCAGACGTATCTCCAGAATTACGCAGATCGATTATTTGTGCGATCAGTCCGTGCTGGCGTGCGGCGAGCAACAAACCATTGACGGGCGTAGCGCCGCAAGCCTGCCGATGATCAATGGAGGCATCAAGGTCAACAATCTGCTGTGCGGTATGTATATCGGTACGCCGTGCCTGGTTATACGAAAGGTAATGCGACAGGTCGGAACTGATAACAATCAAGGTCTCATCGCCACCCCACAGCCGCTCTAATACCTCAGCCACCTGTTCTGGAGAGACATCACCGACGGCCAATGGAATCAGCGAAAAGTCGTCGAGAACCGTTTGCAGGAAAGGAAGCTGTACTTCCAGCGAGTGTTCACTGATGTGCGTTGGTTCGTAGGTAACTACCTGCGGCAGGTCGGCAATGGCCGCAACGCCTTGCTGATCGACCGGGACAATGCCTAGCGGAGTGGAAAAAGCCGTACTGGCGGGTAACGCCAGACCACGAACGGCCACTCGGTGCGTCGGCCCCAACAGAACCACACGCCGAATTGATTGGCACCATTGAGCCAGCGGGGCATAGACGCTGGCGGCGATCGGACCGGAATAAATGTACCCGGCGTGCGGGGCAATAATCGCCTTGGGGCGTGTATCAAGCCGTTGCGGCGCAACAGCCAGCATCTGCCTAAGCTCTTGCGCTAAAGTGGCGGCTGATTCCGGGTAAAACATCCCGGCGACGGCCGCCGGGCGCACATGCAAGCTGGTCATAAGGCGCCTCCCGATCCCTATTATGGAACGGGCGAAAGCAAATGCAAGTGGCTTACCAAGGCTTCGATGAATCCGCGAATACGCTAAAATGGCGCCATGCCACATCATTACGCCATTGTCCCCGCAGCCGGTAGCGGCGCGCGCTTCGGTTCAGACACCCCCAAGCAGTATCTCGACCTCGGTGGTCGCCCGTTAATTTATTACGCGCTTGCGGCCTTATGCCATTGCGAGGCAATTGATGGCGTCTGGGTCGTGCTGTCGCCGGGCGATGAGTGGTGGGGGGCTTACGATTGGACAAGTCTCGATGCCAAGCTGCACCCCGTTTTTTGTGGCGGTAGTTCGCGAGCTGAAAGTGTAGCTAACGGACTGGCCGCGGCGTCCGAAGTGCTTGCCGAGAACGACTGGGTTCTGGTTCATGACGCGGCGCGACCGTGCCTGACGCAGGAAATGTTGAAATCGTTATGCGCTGAATTGGCCGATGATCCGGTGGGTGGATTGCTCGCCGTGCCGGTAGCAGACACCTTGAAGCGGGCGGATGCTGCACAACGCGTTGCCGCGACCGAGCCGCGCGAAGGACTGTGGCAGGCGCAAACGCCACAGATGTTTCGTTATGGCGTGTTGTGCAAGGCGCTCGCCGGAAACTTTGCGGTGACCGATGAGGCTAGCGCGATTGAAGCGCTTGGCCTCAAGCCCAAGCTCGTACGCGCGGATTCAACCAATCTCAAGGTCACGTATCCTGCCGACCTTCGTCTGGCCGAACTCATTCTGCAGAGGGTAAATACATGATCCGGGTAGGGCAGGGTACAGATATTCATGCCTTGGTGGCAGGGCGCAAGCTGATTATCGGTGGAGTCGATATTCCGCACGAGCTCGGCCTGCTCGGTCATTCGGACGCCGACGTCTTACTGCATGCGATTATCGATGCGCTGCTTGGCGCAGCCGCGCTGGGCGACATCGGGCGGCATTTTCCCGATACGGATGAGCGTTATCGTGGCGCGGATAGCCGGGTACTGTTGCGGGCGACTAGCGAGCTGCTTGCCGAAGCCGGTTGGCAAATCGTCAACGTTGACTCGACCATCAACGCCCAGCGTCCGAAGATGGCGCCACACATCCCACAGATGGTGGCTTGCATTGCTGATGATCTTCAGTTGCCGGTTGGTTGCGTGAACGTTAAGGCAAAAACCGCCGAGCGACTGGGTTTTGTCGGCAGGGAAGAGGGAATATCTGCCGATGCCGTGGTACTGATCGAGCGTTAGCCTTGATCCCGTTTTGCAACGCATACCCCTAAAAAATCAAAGGAATTGTATCGATCGGCAAAGCAAAGGCCGGCAATCCTTGGTATAGTTACAAGTTGATTTTTCGTTATACGTTAGTTTTACTTTTTTCCGTCCAAGAGAGGTCAGTATGTCCAATAAGTACGTCTACACTTTCGGTCCGTCACAGACTGAAGGCGCCGCTGATATGAAGAATCTGCTGGGTGGCAAGGGTGCCAATCTTGCAGAAATGTGTCGCCTGGGAATTTCGGTTCCTCCTGGTCTGACGATCAGCACAGAAGCCTGCACAATCTACACGGAGCAGGGCGCAGATAGCGTACGTAAGCTGATCGAAGCCGAAGTGCTGAAAGGCGTTGCCTACATTGAGAAAGAAATGGGCAAGAAGTTTGGCGATGCGTCCGATCCGCTGCTCGTTTCGGTTCGTTCCGGTTCGCGCGCTTCGATGCCGGGCATGATGGACACCATCCTGAACCTCGGTCTGAACGATGAAGCCGTCGTTGGTCTGGCCAAGAAGTCGGGCAACGAGCGTTTTGCCTGGGACTCCTATCGCCGCTTCATTCAGATGTACGGCGACGTCGTCATGGGCCTGAAGCCCGAGTCGAAGGAAGACCACGACCCCTTTGAAGTCATCATCGACGAAATCAAGGAGAAGAAGGGCGTTCACCTCGACACCGATCTGGGCGTTGAAGACCTCAAGCAGATGGTCAGCGAATTCAAGTCGATGATTCGCACCCGTCTTGGCCGCGAGTTCCCGAACGATCCGTGGGAGCAACTGTGGGGTTCGGTGATGGCCGTGTTCCAAAGCTGGAACAATGACCGCGCCGTGTTCTACCGTCAGATGAACGACATTCCGAGTTCCTGGGGTACGGCCGTTAACGTGCAGTCGATGGTCTTCGGTAACCTCGGTGATCACAGCGGCACGGGCGTGGCCTTTACCCGTGATGCCGCCACCGGCGAAGATGTGTTCAACGGCGAGTTCCTGATCAACGCTCAGGGCGAAGACGTGGTGGCCGGTATCCGTACGCCGCAGCAGATCACGCTGGAAGGCTCGCGTCGCTGGGCCGAACTAGCGCAAGTCAGCGAAGCCGAGCGTGCTGCCAAGTTCCCGTCGCTCGAAGAAATCATGCCCGAGATCTACGCTCAGCTGATCAAGACCGAGACGGCGCTGGAAAACCACTACAAGGACATGCAGGACATCGAGTTCACCATCCAGGAAGGCAAGCTGTGGATGCTGCAGACCCGTTCTGCCAAGCGTACCGGCGCTGCGCTCGTGCGTACGTCGATGGAAATGCTCGCACAAGGCATGATCGACGAAAAGACCGCTCTGATGCGCGTTGCCCCGGATCGTCTGAACGAATTGCTGCACCCGGTCTTTGACGGCGCCGCCATCAAGAGCGCCAAGGTCATCGCCAAGGGCCTGCCGGCTTCTCCTGGTGCTGCTACCGGTCAGATCGTGTTCTTCGCTGATGAAGCCGAGCAGTGGGTTGCCGAAGGCAAAGAAGTCATTCTGGTTCGTCAGGAAACCTCGCCGGAAGACCTGCGCGGCATGGCCGTCGCCAAGGGCATTCTGACCGCCCGTGGTGGCATGACCTCGCACGCTGCCGTTGTGGCGCGCGGCATGGGCAAGTGCTGTGTTTCCGGTGCCGGTTCTGTCCGCGTCGATCCCAAAGCGCGCACGATGACCGTCGATGGCAAGGTTTACAACGAGGGCGACTGGGTTTCGCTCGACGGTTCGACCGGCCGCGTTTATGAAGGCAAGGTCACAACCCGTGATCCCGATTTGTCCGGCGACTTTGGCAAACTGATGGTTCTGGCCGACAAGTACAAGCGTCTGGCCATCCGCGCCAACGCCGATACCCCGACCGACGCCAAGGTGGCTCGCAACTTCGGTGCCGTTGGTATCGGCCTGTGCCGTACCGAGCACATGTTCTTCGAAGGCGATCGCATCAAGTCCGTGCGCGAAATGATCCTGTCCGAAGACGAAGCCGGCCGTCGCAAGGCGCTGGCCAAACTGCTGCCGATGCAGCGTGGCGACTTCGAAGGTCTGTTCCTGGCGATGGACGGCCTGCCGGTCACCATCCGTCTGCTCGATCCGCCGCTGCACGAGTTCCTGCCGCACGACGA
>CAZZDF010000051.1:0-9236 GCA_964652915.1 uncultured Propionivibrio sp.
TGACTGGTGTTGCTTTCATCTTATCACTTTGGATTCGTGCAATACCTGTCAGATTACTTTGCGAAGCTTTACGGGCTGAATGTTGAGTGCTTCGCGATACTTTGCAACGGTCCGCCTTGCAACAACAATCCCCTGTTGCCCAAGGACTTCGGATAGCTGGCTGTCGGAAAGCGGTTTCTTCGGGTCTTCGGCGCCGATCAGTTGCTTGATCAACGCGCGGATTGCCGTTGCCGAGCAGGCGCCGCCTGCGTCCGTGGCGACGTGACTGCCGAAGAAATATTTCAGTTCGAATATACCGCGCGGCGTAGCCATATATTTTTGTGTGGTAACCCGGGATATGGTCGATTCATGCAGCCCGAGAATGTCCGCAATTTCGCGCAGCACCAGCGGTCTCATGGCAACTTCGCCGTGATCAAAGAACTGGCGTTGCCGGTCAACGATAGATTGCGCCACTCTGAGGATTGTGTCAAAACGTTGTTGAACATTTTTGATCAGCCAGCGTGCTTCCTGCAGCTGGCCTGAGAGTCCTGAGCCGCGCTGCTTGGAGAGGATCTGCGCGTAGAGGTTGTTGATTCGCAAGCGGGGGTAGGCGTCCGAATTGATGTTGACTGTCCATTGTCCTCGTATCTTCCTCACGACGACATCTGGGGTGATGTAGCGAGCGTCAAGTGCCGAATACTGGGCTCCCGGTCTGGGATTGAGGCTGCGGATGAGAAACTGGGCATCGCGCAACTCGCTGTCACTACAACTGGTGAATTTCTTGAGCTTGATGAAATCACGAGCTGCCAGTAAATCAAGGTGCTGGCGAACGATGGTCAGAGCCAGCGCCCGGGTGGCGTCTTCGGGCAACGCTTCGAGTTGCAGCGTCAGGCATTCCTGCGCATTACGTGCGCCGACACCGGTCGGATCGAAATGCTGAAGGTGCTTGAGCGCAATCTGCAATTCGTCCAGCTCGATTTCCTGCTCTGGCGGAAGGGTCTCGGCCAGTTCTTCCAGCGACTGGGTCAGATAGCCGTCGTCGTCGAGCGCATCGATCAAACATTGAACCAGAGTCCTGTCGCGCTCGGAGATGCTCATCAGTCCAAGCTGCCAGGAGAGATGTTCGCGCAGCGAGGTGGTTGCGGCTCTGATGTCCTGATGATCATTGTCATCGTCGTCGAAGCTGCCGGGCGCGCTTGCGTAGCTGCTTTCTTCGCCGAGCCAGCTTTCCTCTTCGTCCGAAGAGGGCGTAGCCGGGGCTTCATTTTCCTGGCTGCTTTCCGTATTCGGTGTTTCGGCTTCGCTGGAGTTGGTTCTTGGTGACGCGTATTCCTCTTCTTCGCGCTCCAGTAAGGGGTTTTCCAGCAAGTAGTTTTCCAGTTCCTGTTCCAACTCGAGCGTAGACAGTTGCAACAGACGTATCGACTGCTGCAACTGCGGCGTCAGTGCCAGATGTTGTGAAAGCTTGAGTTGGAGGGATGGTTTCATTTACGGAGCCTGATCGGCCTCCGGATTAGGTAATGCTGCTCATTCGCTGAATTTTTCGGGAAAAGCAGGCAACCGGTTCATAGGCGGAAATTCTCGCCGAGATAGACCTTGCGTACGCTGTCATTATAAATGATTTCCTCCGGCCGACCAGACGCGAGAACGCTGCCTTCGTTGAGGATGTAGGCATGATCACAGATGCCAAGCGTCTCGCGAACGTTATGGTCGGTGATGAGTACCCCGATGTTGCGTTCCTTGAGGAAGCGGATGATCTTCTGAATGTCGAGCACGGCGATCGGGTCCACGCCGGCAAAGGGTTCGTCGAGCAGGATAAAGCGCGGTTCGGTTGCCAAAGCACGGGCGATTTCCACCCGGCGTCGTTCGCCGCCGGAGAGTGAGGCCGCCGAGCTGTTTCTGATATGGCCGATGTGGAGTTCTTCCAACAGGCGTTCGGTGCGGTTTTCGATCTCGTCTGCAGAATAGTGTTGTAGTTCGAGAACCGCCTTGATGTTTTCCATCACGGTCAGTTTGCGAAAGACGGATGCCTCTTGGGGGAGATATGAAACGCCGAGCTTGGCGCGTTGGTGGATGGGCAGATGAGTGATCTTCTTGTCGTCGATATAGACATCGCCACCATCGCACGCGACCAAACCGACGACCATGTAGAAGCAGGTCGTTTTCCCGGCGCCGTTGGGACCCAGCAAACCGACAACCTCGCCACTACCGACTTCAACCGATACGTCGGCAACGACAGTTCGTTTTTTGTAGCGTTTTCTAAGGTTGTGTGTGGAGAGCGTGCTCTTGTGGCTCTTCTCGTCAGACGTTTCGGACATCATTCATCTTCTTCAAAATCGCCGCGCAACAGGCGGCGGATGGTTTCCCCGGAAAACCCCCGGTTCATCAGAAAGCGCGTTTGCCGGGCGCGCTCCGCAGAGTCGTGTGCTTCTCCGCGATTGCCGAATTTTTGCATAAACACCTTGCGCGCGCGCGAAAGTTCGTCGTCACATTCCTCCAGCGCATCGCCGATCAACTCTTCTGGAACTCCCTGGCTGCGTAATTCGTAGGCCAGGCGGGCGTTCCCGAATCGCGCCCCGCGGGCGTTTATTCTCATTTCTGCATAGCGTTCGTCGGAGAGTAGTCGCCGCGCGCTTAGTTCATCCAGTAGTGCTTCCAGTTCTTCGGCCGATTCGCTGTATGCGGACAGTTTTCTGGCCAGTTCAGCGCGGGCGTGTTCGCGTCGAGCCAGCAGGCGCAAGGCGCGTTCTCGCAACGAGCTCATGATCAAGGTTAATTACGTTTACTCGGCAGCGTTGATGGGTTTGGGCGAAGGGACATTGACCGCTGCGCGAATCTTGGCTTCGATTTCCTCGGCAATTTGCGGATTGGCTTTCAGAAATTCGCGCGCGTTGTCTTTGCCCTGGCCGATTTTTTCGCCATTGTAGGCGTACCACGAGCCGGATTTCTCGACCAGTTTGTGTGTGACGCCCAACTCGATGATTTCGCCTTCGCGCGAAGTGCCTTCGCCGTAAAGGATGTCGAAGATCGCTTCGCGGAAAGGCGGTGCAACCTTGTTCTTGACGACTTTGACGCGAGTTTCGTTACCGACGACTTCGTCGCCCTTCTTGATTCCGCCAATGCGGCGAATATCCAGACGCACCGAGGCGTAGAACTTGAGCGCATTGCCCCCGGTAGTGGTTTCCGGGCTGCCGAACATCACGCCGATTTTCATACGGATCTGGTTGATGAAAATCACCAGCGTATTGGTGCGGTTGATGTTGGCAGTGAGCTTGCGAAGTGCCTGACTCATCAGACGAGCTTGCAGGCCGGGCAGCGAATCGCCCATTTCGCCTTCGATTTCCGCCTTGGGAACCAGAGCGGCGACCGAATCGATAACGACCACGTCGACGCTGGCCGAGCGGACGAGCATGTCGGCAATCTCGAGCGCCTGTTCGCCTGTGTCGGGTTGCGAAATGAGCAGTTCATCGAGATTGACGCCAAGTTTTTGAGCGTATGTTGGATCGAGCGCGTGTTCTGCGTCGATGAAGGCTGCCGTGCCGCCGAGTTTTTGCATTTCGGCGATCACTTGCAGCGTCAGCGTTGTTTTGCCAGAAGATTCCGGCCCAAATATTTCGACAACACGGCCTCGTGGCAAACCACCGATGCCCAGAGCGATATCCAGACCGAGAGAGCCGGTCGATACGACCTGAACGTCATTGGCCACGCTACCGTCGCCCATTTTCATGATCGACCCTTTGCCGAACTGCTTTTCGATTTGGGCCAATGCTGCTGCGAGTGCTTTTGCCTTGTTGTCGTCCATTGCCTGTCCTTTGTGCTTGTTGACGTGGATTATCTCATGTTAGATGAACATAAGCCTGTGTTGAGTGCTGTAAGTATATACAGTAATAAGAGAAAAGCGAATTACTGCATGAGGCGGTAATTTGCGGAGTTTTTGCGCCGACGGGGCCATGGCCCGCTAATCGGCAGGATAATGCCTTGATTGTGTGACATATTTCCTCATGCAGTCAGAGCCTTAGTGGATAAAGTGAGGCATTGCTGCGAAGATTCCCTCATCTTTTAAACGGTTTATTCTCCGAGCCATGTCTGAGCTACCTGAAAACTGCGAGTTATGTTCCTCTGTCGGCGGTGAGTTGATCTGGGAGAGTGCGCTTTGTCGCGTTGTACGGATCGCCGATGCAGAGTATCCCGGCTTCTGCCGCGTTATTCTTCAGCGGCATGTCCGGGAAATGAGCGATTTGCCAGAAGACGAACGGAATCAGCTGATGCACGTTGTTTTTGCGGTTGAAGCGGTTTTGCGCAAGTTGCTAAATCCCGACAAAATCAATCTTGCCAGCCTCGGCAACATGACTCCGCATATCCATTGGCACGTCATTCCGCGTTGGCGCAACGATCAATGCTTCCCAAATCCGATTTGGGCGGAGCCGTGCCGGCGGTCGGATGTATCCGGTGTTTTTATTGAATCCTGTCGTTTGCAGGAAGAGTTGGTTACACTTCTCGGAAAACCGACCACGACATCATGGGAGCGTCTGTCATGAACGATCCGATTTCCTCGATCTTTGTCATTCGCGATTTGCGTACCGGCAGCGAAATCATTTCGCGGCTTTCCCTGGCCAATCCGCAGCAGGCCGAGGCTGACTTGCATCGCATCCTTGATAGTCTCGCAGCGGCACCACCGGATGGCGAAACCTATTTCCAGTTACTGGAGCAGGCGCGGCTTCCTATTGCCTTTGTTGCCGAAGAAATGGCCAAACGCTATGTAAATAAGCCGCTTCCGCTTGCCGATCTTGAAGAAGGGTGTTTCCAGCGGGTGGTCGAGCTATGGCTGAAAACGGCACGGGCATACGCGCATTGCGCGGAAACCGGTGTTCCTGCGGAAGATGATCCGGCGCATGCGCAACATGTTGCGACGATTTTGCATCGTTGTATTCATCATACCGGGATGGCCATTATCGAGCACCAGCGCGCCCGGCGTGAGTACTCAACGAATTTGTGGCTGGATTTGCACGGGTATTACGGGAGTGCCGAGGAGTGGGGGATTGCCACGCTGCCAGTGGCCGACCCCTTGGAATGCCTGGGGCGCAGTACGCATTGTGAAGCGTCGTACGTCAGTTTTCTGCTCTGCGATATGGCAGGTTGCTATAGCCTGCCGGTGCGTGCTCAGGCGCTGGTGCGTCGCTGGGCTTCGTATTGGGCTCCGCTGGTCAGTTTGCACAAAGCCGAACCCGGCGATCCTTTGCCGCAATTTGTCGTCGATTTGATGCAGGATGTGGCGCTGCGTCCGGTTTCCGAGTGTTTGCAGACCGATCATCTGCGCAGGATGGATACCTCGCGGCTGGCCATGCAGATCAGCCAGATCCGGCAACAGTTGCGGCAGAAAATTCCGCCGGCGCAGCTTTCATTGGGCGACGATTGCACCGCCGGCCAGTGCAATCGCCTGCTTGAGGCCTTGAGCAATCCATGGTCGCAGGCCAAGGCGGCGAGGAAATTCAAGCGTCATGCAACGACCGGGATCACCAAGCTGTGCACCGGGTTTGAGGACATGCACTATTACATTTCCGGCAAGGAGTTCGAGCAGCCGGAAAACGTGAATGCCTACTCGCGTCGTGATTACGAAAGTCTGTTTGCTTTCCGGCATCAGGAAGATCCGTCGCAGATGCTTCAGTTTCGTCAGGAGCAGTTACCCTACAGCGTGGATAGCTGGGAGGTGGTTAACCAGTCGGCTAACGGCTTCCGTCTGGTGCGCAGTATTTCAGGCAAAAAGATGGTCCATGGTCAGCTACTGGCGATCTGTCCGCATGACGGGGAGCGTTTCTTTCTGGCACAAACCACCTGGTTGATGCAGGAAAAGGGTGGCGGCCTGATCGCCGGGGTCAAGGCCTTGCCGGGCATCCCGTCAGCGATTGCGGCCAGGCCACTTGAGCCGACACAGGGGCAGAGCGGAAAGTACGAACGGGCGTTTCTACTGCCGGATATTCCGTCTCATGGCATTGAAGCCACGCTGGTGCTTCCGCAAGGCTGGTTCCGACCGGCTCGGGTTATTGAGCTGCACTCCGCCGACGGAACCACGCAAATCAAGCTCCAGCACATTATCGATGACGGGCCGGATTTCGAGCGGGTCAGTTTCGTGCTCTGTTGATTCGAGCGTGTTCAGGAGACAAAGACACGGGCGGGGAAGCGTGCCGTAAATCGGCTACCTTTCCCGGGTTCGCTTTCAATATCCAGCGTGGCGTGATGGCGGGTCAGCACGTGTTTGACGATGGCCAGACCCAGCCCCGTTCCTCCGGTTTCTCGCGAACGACTGCGGTCGACGCGATAAAAACGTTCGGTCAGTCGTGGCAGGTGTTGTGCGGGAATGCCAATGCCGGTGTCGGTTACGACAAATTCTCCGCAACCTTCATGGACGCGCCAGAGCAAGTCGATTTTGCCGCCGGTCGGTGTATAACGCACGGCATTTCCGGCCAGATTGCCGAATGCGCTGCGCAACTCGTTGGCGCTTCCGGCGAGGATTGACGGCGTTTCAATCGAAAGCGTTATTTGGTGCTGCCCGTTAGAGAGAGACCGGGCTTCCGTCAGAATACTTTTGAGCATTGGTTCGATTTCGACCCGCCCATCGTTTGGCGCGAAAGCCTCGGCTTCGAGGGCGGACAAGGTGAGAAGGTCTTCGATCAACCGTTGCATCCGTGCCGTTTGTTCGCAAATCAGTGACAGATAATGTTTGATTTCGGCGTTGTCGTTGATCTCGCGGTTTTCCGAGAGCATTTCCGAAAATCCGGCAACAACGGTCAATGGCGTTTTTAGTTCATGGGAGACGTTGGCAATGAAGTCGCGACGCATGGTTTCGATACGTTCGAGTTGGCTGATATCGCGCGAGACTAGCAGATTCTGCTCGTTGCCATAGGGAATGATTTGCAGCAACAGACTCAAGCCTTCGACCCGTCCGTCACGATAGATCAGCGGTTCGGTGTACTGCCCGCGATCGAGGTAGGCGACAAAATCCGGGTGGCGAATGAGATTGGTCAGCGCTTGTCCGCGGTCGGCTTCCGCCGAAATGGCAAAATGGGCCTCGGCCCGTTCATTGATCCAGTCGATATGGCGGTTTTTGTCAAAAGCGATGACGCCGTCCGGCAAAGCCTGAAATGCCCGGATGAAGCGCTCCAGCGTCTCGGATAGCGCTTTTTGTTGCCCTTGCCGGATGCGAATCCGACGATGCAGACCGGAAAAAACGATTTCCCACAGGCCGCGGCCACGAGGCAGCGGCCGGTCAAGGGCCTCTTCAAGCCAGCCGAGGAGTTGCGCAAGGAAGGCCAAATGCCAGCCTAGCATCAGTAACAGGCAAATGACCAGCGCCTCCAGTCCTCGATTAAAGCCAAAACCGATGGCCACCGGCGCAAACACCAGAACGATGAGGCCAAGTAGCCACCAGAGCGTCCGGGTCAATACTTCGCTTATTCCCCGCTTCATGCCCGACATGGTGGCATTACTCCTTGTGCGCAGAAAACCGGTAGCCGCTTCCGCGTACCGTCTGGATCAGACGGTCGTGCCCTGTCTGCTCCAGAGCTGCACGCAGGCGGCGGATATGGACATCGACCGTTCGTTCCTCGACGAAAACATGGTCGCCCCACACCTGATCGAGTAATTGCCCTCGGCTATATACCCGCTCGGCGTGCGTCATGAAAAACAGTAGCAGACGAAATTCGGTTGGGCCGAGGTCCAGCACCTGGCCGTTACCGGTCACCCGGTGCGTTGCCGGATCGACCCGCAGTCCATCGATTTCGACGCAATCCTCGGTGATTTGCGGCGCCCGTCGGCGCAGTACGGCCTTGATCCGGGCCATTAGTTCGCGTGGCGAAAATGGCTTGGTCAGATAATCGTCGGCTCCCGCATCAAGCCCGGTCACCTTGTCGTGTTCTTCGCTGCGTGCCGTAAGCATGATGATCGGCAAGTCTTTGGTGCGTTCATCGGCACGCAGACGCTGGGCATAGCGGATTCCGCTCATTCCCGGAAGCATCCAGTCGAGAAGAACGATATCCGGGAGGTTCACGTTGATCAGACGCATCGCGTCTTCCGCGCTGCTAGCTCTTAGTACCTTGTGTCCGGCGTGCTGAAGGCAGGCGGCAATCAACTCCTGAATCGACGGTTCGTCTTCAACGACAAGAATGGTGGCTGGCATCTCGGGGTGTCCTCCTTACGGTTTTGCAGCCAGTTTATGAAAGTTGGATTACAAATTGATGACAGTCAGGCATCGTTGTAAAGGCGAGGTTCCGGGAGGCGTGGAGTCGATCCAGGTACTTTGCGCTATGATAGCGCGTTCGATCATGTACGGAAGTTGTCATGGCAGGTCTTGCTCCAGATGTCCCGGTTCCCGTGGAAATCAAGCTGCATCAAAAATCGCGTGTTCTCGAATTGGCTTACGAGAATGGTGAGCGTTATGAGTTGAGCTTTGAGTTTCTCAGGGTTTTTACCCCTTCGGCCGAAGCTCGTGGGCATGGCGTCGGGCAGGAAACTTTACAAGTCGGCAAGCGCGATGTGGACATCCTGAGCCTTGAGCCGGTCGGCAACTATGCGATCAAACCCGTGTTTTCGGATGGGCACGACAGCGGGCTTTACTCGTGGGATATCCTGCACATGCTTTGTCTGCATCGTGACGAACTTTGGCAGGCCTATCTCGAGAAACTTGAGCAACAAGGTGCTAGTCGCGACCCGTCCTTGTCTCCGCCGCCGGTCAAGAAAACCCCGTCTTGCGGAATCAAGCGGTAATTGACGAAAACCGCATTCCTTAGCTTACCTATGGCGCAAAATGAACGATCCGACCCAAACCCATTTCGGTTTTGAACAGGTTGCCGAGGCCGAAAAAGCCGGGCGTGTTGCCGAAGTATTCAATTCCGTCGCGCACAAGTACGACATCATGAACGACCTGATGTCCGGCGGGCTGCATCGGCTTTGGAAGGCTTTCACCATTGCCCGTAGTGGCGTTCGCGAAGGCTCGCGAGTCCTTGATGTGGCCGGCGGAACCGGCGATCTTTCGCTGGCTTTTGCGCGCAAGGTTGGCCCGACCGGGCAGGTCTGGCTGACCGATATCAACAACGCCATGTTGGCCAACGGGCGTGACCGCTTGTGCAACAAGGGGTATTTGATTCCGGTTGCGCAATGTGATGGTGAGAAACTCCCGTTCCCGGATAACTATTTTGATTGCGTTACTGTCGGCTTCGGTTTGCGCAACATGACGCACAAGGATCGGGCGCTGGCTGAAATGC
>CAZZDF010000052.1:0-9216 GCA_964652915.1 uncultured Propionivibrio sp.
CTCGGGCAAGTATACGGCGAACGCACACGGGCGGCAATTGTTGTGCTATTAGTGGAGACAAAGGGTTTTGTCCGGACTTGTTTGCCACGACGAAGCAGTGCCTATCTAGATGAATCGAAATGAAAAAATGTCACACCAAACGGGATAGCCCCTACCGATGTCAGAGCAAAATCAACTATTTGCTGCTGGAATTGCTCGTGGCGCTTGGCGGTGGAGGCCGTGGAGGACGCACGTATGTGGTCGAGGCTCGTTTGCCCTACACAGGAAAATTGAATTTCAAATGCAAGAGCCGGGTTGGGTTTCGTTTGGACGAATCGCAGGTCTATAACAAATCACCCGAACTGCAAGAAAGGCTGCTTCATTCCTATATGGAACTGAAAAGCAGTACCAACTTCCCAATTTCAGGCTTGCGGCTGGAAAAAGCATTGTTGCCGACGCTGTGCTCGATCAAGGGGACATATCCAGAAGTTGTGGTAACAGCCGGCAAATCTCTATCGATTCGAGTCACCAAAGTGACGCGTTGGGAGGTTCCTGAAGACTTTGTGGATGAGCTTTATGCGATTTTGACGAAAGAAGTACATAGGCTTTCTCTGGCGCTGTCGCAAATAGAAGTGTCGATGGCTAACGGCAGTTGAATGGCAGCGAGGCTAGCGCGCCGGGCTGTGCTCAACGTTTCGCCTTGCCGCTGATTTCCTCGATATCGATGCGGATGATCTCCACCTTGTTGATACTCCCAGCGATGAATTTGAGCCCCTGTTTCATGAAATCCGGCGAGTATTTTTCGAGGAATTGGATCAGCGCCTGTTCTTTTTCATCGCCGGAAATCAAGCTGGCCGTACCGGAGGCGATGGCGCTTTCGTATTCCGTGGCAAATTCGCCGGGGAGTACTTTGGTGTGGCCAACCACACAGAACGATACGGCCGGGTTGCTGCGCAGGTTGTCCAGCTTTCGCCCTTCTTTGGCGCAGTGCAGATAGATGACCCGGTCGTGGAATACGAAGCTCAAGGGAATGGCGTAGGGGCGCCCATCTTCGCCAACGGTCGAAAGCACGCCGTAGTTGGCGGACGATAACAAATCGACGGCATCGCTGGTGCTGATTGCGCGGTCGGTTCTTCTGATCGGTTTTTGTGTCATTTTTGATGCAAAAAGGTGTTTGTCGACGTTTGAGTAAGTCTTATTGCGCTGCTAAGGGCACGTTCAGGATCGGGTAGCTGGCCCAGTCCTTGAAATCGAAATGCCACCACTCAGTTTCGTAGACGCTGAAACCTTCGGTTTCCATCACCTGACGCAGGAGGTCGCGTCTGGCGCGGGCGGCATCGTTGCCATCGCTGTAGGTAGGATGGGCGCGTTCGGTGAAATCGTCGTAGGTGCTGGGCATAGCGACTTCCTCGCCGGTTTTCAGGTCGAACAGGGTTAGGTCAACCGCACAGCCGCGATTGTGTCGCGATCCCTTAAGCGGGTCGCCCAGATAGGCGCGATCAGCAGGCCGGCTATCCCACATCAGGCGAGTGACCTGCCAGGGACGATAGGCGTCAAGGACGATCAGACCGTAGCCAAGGGCGTTCAGCCGGTCATTTGCCCGTTTCAGCGCCTCCGCTGCCGGTCGTTGCAGGAAGGCTTGAGCCGAAGGGTACAAAACTTGGCCGAGGAAATTGTTAGGGGTGGCATAGCGAATGTCCAGCTTCAGGCGAGGGTCGAAAGACGCGAGGTTGACCAAATCGCTCGTGCGGGTCGCGTCGCTTGGCGGGGGCTCCTGTGGTATCGGGCCTTGTATTACGCGCTCGGCGCTGCCGTCTTCGAGATAGAGCACCAGTAGCTCGACCGGTGCCTTGCTGACATTGGTGCCAATGTGTGGCACTTGCTGCGCTTCCATCAGTGCATCGCCCGCTTTGAGCGTACGCCGCCCGATGCCAGCGTATTCCACCTCAAGTTCGCCGGATAGCACATAGCCGAACATCATGGTGCCGTGCCGATGCCAGCCGGTCGCGGTTCCCGGTGGGATGGTGATACGCGAGGCACTGACTTTGGCCGAACCGGTCGGGAAAACCAGCTTCTCGCCTGCGGTGGTGCGATCGGTTTCAAGAATGACTTTTGCAACCGGGTAATCAGCTTGTACTGCGGATGCGGCAATCAACAGAAACGAAAAAAACAGGCAGCGAAACCAGAGGGCGATCATGGCGTGTTCCTTGGTGTGGGCATTGGAATACACCATATCTTACTGACAATTGAGCGGGGGGCTCGTAGTCTTCCGGGCGAAAGTACCGACGGCGGATGCAAAAAAAGCGGATCGCTGTTTGCGATCCGCCTTTAGTAGAAGCCCGTTATGATCGGGCAATAATCAGGCTTTGAGGCAGGCTTCAAACGCTGCTTCGGTCTGGCCGGGGAAGTTGAATTTGGCAAACAGGCGCTTGAGCTGGGTAGAGCGAATCTTTGCGCCGGCGGCAAACCAGATGCCCAGCGTTTTTCCATGATTGACCAAAGTACTGAAGGCAAAGTGCCATTCTCGGGCTTCGCCGAGGCGCTCGATGACCTCGCGCTCATTGCCGATGACGATGCCGGCACGTTTGAGGGATTCGATAAATTGCTTCGGCGCTTGCTGGTTGGTGGTCATTTCGGTTTCCTGTTAGTGGTCACGATGACCTAACAACGCCGGTGACCGGGGTTTCGTTGACTCGCTTTTCGTAACGGAATGTAACGCGAACGTGGGCGGCTTAATCGGCAAGTTCGTGCAGCGGATGTTGGTCGAGTCCGGCGGCGATCCAGCCGTGGCGGTCTTTGCCGAGTTGTTCGATAACGCGTTCGGCGTCTGCTCTTTGCGCGAATTCAGCAAAAACGCAGGCGCCGGAGCCGGTCATGCGGGCTTCGCCGAAGGCTGAAAGATACTGCAGGTATTCAGCGACGACGGGGAAACGCGAGGCGGCGACGGCTTGCAGGTCGTTGCCGCCACAGCCGGGCTGCCAGTCGGCGGCATGGATGGCCGGGGTGTCACGTTTGAGCTCCGGGGCAGTGAATATCGCTGCGGTGGGTACCTGAACCGGCGGTTCCAGGACGACATACCACGCGGGCGGGAGCGAAATGGCTTGCAGTTCTTCGCCGACGCCTTCGGCAAAGGCATTTTGTCCGAAGACGAAAACCGGCACGTCGGCGCCGAGCGTCAGCCCAATTTCCTGTAGACGCCGTCTTGGCAGGCCAAGTTGCCAGAGGTGGTTAAGTGCGAGCAGGACGCTGGCGGCGTCGGAACTGCCACCGCCAAGGCCGCCGCCCATCGGCAGACGTTTTTCGACGGTAATGCTTACGCCTTGGCTGGTTCCGCTTTCGGCCTGCAGCAAGCGTGCGGCACGTACGGTGAGGTCGCTCTCGGGCGGGACGCCAGGCAGCGGATTGGTCAGGACGATGGCGTTGTCGCTGCGCGGGGCGAAGGAAATCCGGTCGGCGTAATCGATAAAACGGAAGGCCGTTTGCAGGAGGTGGTAGCCATCGGCGCGTCGCCCGGTGACGTGCAGAAAGAGATTGAGTTTGGCCGGGGCGGGATAGCGGCTATCCCAGTTCCAGCGTTGCCAGATCGCGGTGTGGCTCATGGCTTCCATTCTCCGGCCGGCAGGCTGTTCCATTCGTCGACCAGCAGGCGTAATTCGAGGCCGTCGGCATTCTCGGCAAAAATGCGGCTGGGTGGCGCTTGCGGGTCGTCGTTGGCGTAAGCGTAGTCGATGCGCCAGCCTTCGTGGCGTAGCTGCACCAAGCGCCCGAAGGCGTCGAGCCGGGCGATTTCGTCGGCAGAGCCTTGCCCGCGTACCCAATCGGTGAGTTGCTTGAGCGGGAGACGATAGTCGAGAACCTGTTGCGTAAGCGATTCTACGTCAGGGGCGGCGTAGGTCTTGCCGTCTTGCGTGGTCAGGCGGGCGCCGTACTGGTCGGCGGTGATTTCGGCGATGCCTTGACCCAGCGGTGAGGAGAGCAGCAAGGCATTGTTCTGCCCGGAATGTCGCCAGCTCAGTTTGCCGGAGGCATTTTTGTTTTGCTGACGCAGGGAAAAACGCCCTTCCAGTGCGAAGGACGTGAGCGTGGCACGCGTCGGGAAAGTTTCGCCGCCGTTTGTGGCGGTGCTGGCACAACCGCTAAGGTTGAGGACAAGAATAGCAGCGGCGCTCAGGAGCCAGGTGCGAATCGATTGATCGGGAGACGGCATCAGGGTTCAGCGGCGAATTTTTTGGTGGCGGCAGTCAAGGATTCGTTGTCGGGGTGCTTCTGATGCGCGGCTTGCAGGAAGCGTTGGGCTTCTTCCTTGCGCCCCAGCGCCCAGAGGACTTCGCCGATATGCGCGGCCACTTCGGGGTCGTCGCGTTTGGCGTAGGCTTGCTCCAGATAGGCCAGAGCGCCTTGTAAATCACCCTGTCGATAAAGTACCCAGCCCAGGCTGTCGAGAATGAACGGGTCGTCGGGCAGCAGCTTGAGCGCGTGATTGATCAGTTCGCGTGCTTCGGCCAGCTTGATGTTGCGCTCGGCAAAAGAGTATCCGAGGGCGTTGTAAGCTTGAGCGCTGTCGGGACGCAGCTTGATCAGCTTGCGCAGGCGGCTTTCCAGAATATCCATCTTGCCGAGTTTTTCGGCAAGCAGCGCGGTTTCATAAAGCAGATCCGGTTGCTCGGGGCGTTTTTTCAAGGCGTTGTCGAGCAAGGCAAAGGCGGCTTCGGTTTGCTTGGCTTCCCGGAGTAAAGCGCCTTCGGAAATGATCAGTTGAACGCGCTCCTCTTCCGTACCGGCCGGCGCATTGGCCAGCAACTGCCGGGCTTCGGAGAATTTGTCCTGGCGAACCAGAATCTGGGCGCTGCGAACCTGCGCCGGAATGAACTGTTCGCCCGAGCCGACTTTGGCGAAGTAGGCCAACGCATCGGCATCGCGCTTGTCTTCTTCGGCGATCTGGCCCAGATAGTAATAAGCGAGGTTCTTGTTGGCGGCATCCAGGTTCAGCAGGTGCTTGAGCTGCACCTCCGCCAGTTTCAGATCGTTTTGCTGCAACGCCAGGATGGCCACCGGGTAAATGATTTCCGGATTGTTCGGATGGGCTTGCAGCAGACGATCGAAGTAGACTTTGGCTTCGGCGTAGCGTTTTTCGCCGACCAGCGATCTGGCCAGCTGCAGTTGCAGATCGTAGGCGTTGGGGTAGCGTTCGGCGTAAGCCTGCATGAATTTGATCGCTTCGGCGGTCGAGCTTTGCGCGAGGATTTGCGCTTCCAGCAAGGCCGCGGCTTCCCAGTTCGGGCGCAATTCCAGTGCCCTCTGGATTTCGGCCCGTGCTCGTTCGAATTCCCTGGCCGAACCGGCGGCCAGGGCCACCGCATAATGCGCTTCGGCGACGCCGAAGAAAGGGCGGCAGACCTTGTCGATCAACTGAAAAACCGCTTGTCGATCGGTGTTGCGGGCAAACATGCGGTTCAGCCCGAGCAGGTTTTCGCCGAGGGCTTCCTTGTCGAGTTCAAGTGTGCGAATCAGGTTGGGGGCAAGCTCGTCGAGCTGGTTGGAGACAATCATTGCACCGGTCAATATTTGCTGGGCGCGCTTCGATGTCGGTTCAACGTCGATCCACAGCTTGGCGATTTCCAGAGCCAGGTCGAAACGACGGGCGTATCCGGCAATTTCTACGGCTCTTTCCATGGCTTGCGGATCGCGCGTGCGCATCGCCAGATCGGCATAGACGCTACTGGCCAGCAACGGGTCGCCACGTTGTACCGCGATTTCGGCGAGCATCACTTGATAGAGTGCCTGTCCAGGCTGATCGGCATACTGGATTTCCTTGGCCGCAGTGTCATTGACGGCCTGACGCTTGGTTGTTTGCGCCGCCGGGGGGCGTTTCCTGGCGGGAGCTGTTTTTTCCGCAGCCAGTGTCGGCAGACTGAGCGCAAGAGCCAGCGCGGCGTAGCAGAGTGTGCGTCGAGTGGGTTTCATGGAGTCCTTGTTTCGCGAGATCACCGTGTGATGGGATTCATTTGCGGCATAATCAATCCACGCATGTTATGGACTTTTAGCGGGTGCGGCAATGCCAGAACTTCCTGAGGTTGAAGTCAGTCGTCGCGGAATACTGCCTTTCGTTTCCGGTCAACGCATCGTGGACGCCGTTTTTCGGGTACCCAAGCTACGCCATGTGATCCCGTCGAGTTTGGCTTCCCGCTTGATGGGGCTGCGGGTTAATGCCGTTCTCCGGCGCGGCAAGTATCTGTTGTTTGACTGCGAGAGCAATCAGGGCGGTGGTTGGCTGATTGTGCATCTGGGGATGTCCGGCAGCCTGCGTTTGGTGCTTCCCGGTGCGCCGGTGCAAAAACATGATCATGTCGATCTGGTGTTTGCGCAAACCTGTTTGCGCCTTCGTGATCCGCGTCGTTTCGGGACTCTGCTTTGGCACGAGGGAGCGAATGTCGAAGAGCATCCATTGATTGCCGTACTGGGGATCGAGCCACTTTCTGCTGATTTCGACGGAGACTGGTTGTATGAGCAGACCCGGAAACGCGCCACGCCGATCAAGCCCTTGCTGATGGATAGCCATTTTGTGGTTGGCATTGGCAACATCTACGCAGCGGAGAGTCTGTTCCGGGCGGGTGTTCCGCCTTTGCGCGCGGCTAACCGGATCAGTCGCCAGCGCTATCGGGTTCTCGCCGAGGCGATTCGTGTCACGCTTGCCTCGTCGATTGCGGCCGGTGGAAGTAGTGTGCATGACTACGTTCACAGCGACGGAGGCGCGGGGAGTTTCCAGCTTTCGTGCGCGGTTTATGGTCGGCAGGGGCTGCCCTGCCCGACCTGTGGGGCTCCGGTGGTATTGGTACGGCAGGGCGGGCGGGCAAGCTTCTATTGTCGGCACTGCCAAAAATGAGCAACGACAGATAACCATCTACCTCAGCTTTGTTGGTGCATGTGCCTGATTGGGCGGGGTATTATGGTAGAGTGGTGGTAGAGTCGTAATCAGTGTTTTCTGTCAGGACAGTTCATGACGCTTTCCCAACAATTTGTCGCCTATAGCGAGTGGCGCAGCCAGCTTTCCAGTAGCCTTGCGGCCTATCGGAAGTGGTTGTCCGAAAACGAATTGAGTGATGCCCAGACGGATTTACGGATGGGGCAACTGCTTGAGAAGCTGCACGAGGATCGTTTGCACGTGGCTTTTGTTGCCGAGTTTTCCCGGGGCAAGTCGGAACTGATCAATGCCATCTTTTTCGCCGACTACGGTAGTCGCATGTTGCCGTCGACTGCCGGTCGCACGACGATGTGTCCGACCGAGTTGATGTACGACGCAAACAAGCCGCCATCGATCGAATTGTTGCCGATTCAGACGCGGGAAACCAACGCCAGCATCACCGAATACAAGCATTTGCCAAATAAGTGGACGACGGTTCCGCTGGATGTCGAGTCGGCCGAGTCGATGCAGGAGGCCCTCCGTTCGGTGAGCGAGACGGATCGTGTAACGCCGGAAGTGGCCGAAAGATACGGCTTTGTTACAGGCGACAAGGAATCGGCAGTCGTGCCGATTGCTGAAGACGGTCTGGTCGAGATCCCGCGCTGGCGTCATGCGATGATTAATTTCCCGCATCCCTTGTTGAAACAGGGCCTGGTCATTCTCGACACTCCGGGTTTGAACGCCATTGGTACCGAACCCGAACTGACGCTCTCCTTGTTGCCCAATGCGCATGCCGTGCTTTTTGTTCTGGCTGCCGATACCGGCGTGACCCAGTCCGATCTGGCGGTGTGGAACGAGCACATCGGTACACCGGGTCGGCGCAAGCGTGGACGGTTGGTCGTCCTGAACAAGATCGACAGCATGTGGGACGAGCTCAAGTCGGAAGATGAGGTCAATGCCGAGATCACCAAGCAGACCAACAGTTGTGCCTGGACGCTTGAGCTTCCCTCTAGCCAGATATTCCCGATTTCGGCGCAAAAAGGGCTCGTTGCCAAGATCAACAGCGATGCCGATTTGTTAAAGCGTAGCCGTTTGCCCGAGCTTGAGCTGGCCTTGTCCCAAGAGCTTATTCCGGCCAAGCAGGAAATTGTTCACGACAACACGGCATCCGAATTTGCCGACATCAACATGCGTATGCGCGGTCTGCTCGAATCGCGTCTGGCCGGCTTGCGCGAGCAGCTTGGCGAATTGAACGAACTGCGCGGCAAGAACAAGGGCGTTGTCGAGTACATGATCGGCAAGGTTCGGGTTGAAAAGGAGGAGTTCGAAGCGGGCTTGCAGCGTTACTACGCGGTACGCAGTATTTTTTCGCAGCAGACCAACGGTCTTTTCGCGCTTCTTGGGCTCGATGCCCTGAAGTCGCTGATCGAAACCACCCGCGAAACGATGAGCAAAGCCAAATTCTCGACAAAGATATCGGAAGCGATGAAGAATCTGTTTGTCGTTTCACGAACTAATCTTCTCAAATCCGATGATCAGATTACCGAAATCATCAATATGATGAGTGCGGTGTACAAGAAGTTCTCGGTCGAGCATGGGCTCAAGCTGGGCGCGCCGACGAGTTTTTCGCTGACGCGCTATCAGAAGGATCTTGATCGCCTTGAGTATTGGTGCGACACCCATCTCAACACCATGTTGCAGCTACTGCTGCAAGGTCAGGGCAAAGTCACGCAGAAGTTTTTCGATGAGGTCGCGCATCAGGTCAAGCGCTCGTTCGAGCGCGCCAATCGCGATACCGAGTCCTGGCTGAAAGCGCTGATGTCTCCGATGGATACGCAGATTCGCGAACATCAGGCGCAACTCAAGCGCCGGCTTGACAGTATCAAGCGTATCCACGAAGCCACCGATACGCTTGAGGAGCGTATCGGCGAACTCGAACATACCGAAAGCGACCTGCTGGCCCAGATTCAGTCGCTGGAGGCGTTGAGCAAGAGCGTTCAGGGCTTGTTGGCGCAAACGGCCGGTCGCCGGCATTTGCGCAACGCGGCCTGAGGCTACGGGTAAGCCACGGCCTTTCGGTCAGGCTTGCCCGCAAAGGCGGCTTTCTTCTCAGGCTGGGCGCGGGTTACCGGTCAGCTTGGTGTATTTGGCCCACAGTTGGTCGGTGCTTTCCTTGTGGTTTTCGTCTTTCGGAATGCAATCCACCGGGCAGACTTCGACGCATTGCGGCGTGTCGTAGTGGCCGACGCACTCGGTGCACTTGTTCGGATCGATCTGATAAATCTCTTCACCCTGCGAAATGGCCTCGTTCGGGCATTCCGGTTCGCAAACGTCGC
>CAZZDF010000053.1:0-9035 GCA_964652915.1 uncultured Propionivibrio sp.
TTAATGCCATGCAAAGCTATGGCGATGAAGATCGCGCGGCGGCCAATCAGGCTTCGGAACAGTCGCGGCGTCATATCGAGACCGAGATGCACGCCGAGTTTTCCTTAATGCGTCAGGAAATGCAGAGTTTGCGTGAGGAGATTGTGGGTTTGCGAAGGAGTCTTGGTGAAACGTCGGCGAAGGATACGATCGGGTGAGAGATTTTCTTCAATCAGAGCACTCTGCCGAAAAGCAGCCGCTTTCGGCCGTTTTGCGGGTATTGGCCTGTGATTTAAGCCGCGAGCGTGTTTCGGTGGGTGATTTGCTTTCGGCTCTGGGCGATCGCGCGCTCGGTGCCTTGATGTTTGTTTTTGCCGTTCCCAATGTAGTACCAACGCCGCCGGGAACTTCTTCGGTTCTGGGCGTGCCGCTGGTTTTTCTGGCCGCGCAGGTGGCGTTTGGCCTCAAGCCGTGGTTGCCGGGAATTATTTCAAGGCGCTCGATGTCGCGGGAGGATTTTCACTTGCTGATCTCGCGCATCGCCCCCTGGCTTGAACGTGCCGAAAAGTTGCTCAAGCCGCGCGCCAGCGTTCTGGCTTTGCCGCCGATGGAGTTCATGGTCGGACTGATTTGTCTTGCGCTGGCGCTGGTGTTGGTCTTGCCGATTCCTCTTGGCAACATGCTGCCAGCGGCGGCGATCAGCTTGATGGCTTTGGGACTGCTTGAGCGGGATGGGGTATGGATTCTTGCCGGCTTTCTGGCGACGCTGGCCTCTACGGCGCTGGTGTCCGGAGTCGTCTATGCGTTGTTCAAGACGGCGATTTTCTTTTTCACGCAGGTGCTGTAAATAGGCCAACTCACCAGAATGTCGGCCTTTTGTCAGAGCAATGGGCTATTCGACGATTTTGTTTTTTGTTTATACGGCTAGCTTTTCGCGGTTGGTAGATCAATGATTATGCGTGTCCGGTTGCTGGCATCGTCTGTCTGCATTTGAATGCTGCCGTTTTGCGCTTCGATGAGCAGTTTGGCAGAATAGGTTCCCAGCCCGGTGCCGCCCTGTTTCCCTTCGGTGGCGAATTTCTCGAAGAAGCGCTCACGTATCCTTGACGGAACGATGCCGGTATTTTCGATGCATATCGTGAGCTTGTCCTCAAGCGCGATGTTTACCACCACATCCGATCCCTCAGGCGCCGCTTCGCAGGCGTTTTTCAGCAGGTTTTGAAAGGCTGAATAACACAGCGTGGCATCGCCTTCCGCCAGCAATTCGTCAAAGGAATAAGCACGGGGTTTTTCAAGCCGGATGGCCAGATCCTTGGTCGAAAATATCCGTTTGTTCTGTTCGATCAGGCGGTGGAGCAATTTGGCGATCGGTACGGTGGATGTTCCGAGGATGAAGGTGCCGGTTTCGATTTTGTAAATTTCGGCCGATAGGTTGATCAGGTTGAGCGCTGTGAGGGCAGATTCCTCAATGAGTCGGATTTGCTCAAGTTGCTTGCGGTCAAGGCTGTCGTCTTCGAGCAGGCTTTGCGCCAGCCCAAGCGCCCCCGCCAATGGGCCTTTGATGTCGTGTCGGGTAATGTGCTCGACTTCTTCCTTGAGGCGGGAAACTTCGAGCATCTTGTCATAGTCGGCCTGAAGGTTCCGGTGGAGATCGACATAGCGCACGAAGTTGCTTACCCGGATTTTCAGCAGATCGGGCTGGATCGGTTTGCTGACAAAATCGACAGCTCCAAGTTCCATGCCCTTCAAGCGAGAGGCTTCGTCGTTCAGTGCGGTCACAAAGATGATCGGGATGTGCTCGGATGAGGGGTGCGTCCGCAAGGCCTGAGCCACGGCAAATCCGTCCATTCCCGGCATCATGATGTCGAGGAGAACCAGATCCGGCGGCGTGTCGGTCTGGCAGATTTCGACGGCTTTTTGGCCGTTATGGGCCAGTTTTACCCGGTATTGATCCTTGAAGATGTCGGCCAGCAAGGTGAGGTTGTCCGGGGTGTCGTCCACAACGAGGATAGTTGCTTTGTCCGGGCGTGCGGCCGGTGCACGGCCGGGTTCGGTTGGTGGGGTCAGGGGGGCATCGGTGCGAATCTCGGCCGTTGTTTGTCGCGCGGCTCGTCTGGGGCGCCAGTGCAGCGCACGCTCGATGCGTTCGGCCAGTGTTCCTGCGGTGTAAGGTTTGACCAGAAGGTCAGTGACGCCTGCAGCAATCGCTCTTTCCACCCGGCTACGCTCGGTTTCGGCGGTGATCATGACAAAAGGCAGCCCGACGTAATCCGGTTGCGAACGCAGGCGTGTCAGCAATTCCAGTCCGTCCATGACCGGCATATTCCAGTCGGAGAGGATCATGGTGATAGGCTGGCGCTCAATGATCTTCAGGGCTTCGGCGCCATTGCCTGCTTCAATGATTTTTGCGACGCCGAGGTGTTTCAATTGGTTCGAAGTGACCTTGCGCATCGAGTCGTAGTCGTCGACAACGAGAAAAGTGCCTGACTTGAGTGCTTGCCTCATGGCGTTGCTTTCGTTTTTTGACTGGGCGATTTGATTAAACATGAGAGCAAACTCCGGGCTTGTGGAAGGTCAGGACGTGATCGGGGAGTCATGCGTCCAGTTGCGAGAGTAGGTCGGTGAAAGCCGTTTCGGCTGCGTCAAAATCGTAGTTGGCAAGAGCCTTCAGAACGGGTTTGAACGCAGCCTGCTGGGCCGGGTTTGTCAGCGTTCTCGCCAGTTGCTTGCTGATTTCGATGGCTTCGGCATCGCTTTCCTGAAGCAGGATTTGCAATTGCCGGGACAGTTGTTGCTGCTGTTGATCGACTTCAAGGGGCATCGTCCTGTCGTCAGGCTCTGATGAGTATTGCTCTAACGCCCCGAGTAAGGGGAGCAGCGCTTCTGTAAGCTCGGCCTGCAGCTTTTGTAGCGTGCCTTTCGCTTCTTTGTCGCGGCAGGCAGATTCAAGCGTCTCGGCGGCTTTTTGTACGAGCTGAGCGCCGATGTTTCCTGAGGTTCCTTTGAGCGTATGAGCCAACCGTGTGGCGCCCTCGTAGTCGTTGTTGGCCAGAGCGTCCGAAAACTGTTGCGGGAAATCCCCCTGGCTTTTACAAAACCGGCTAAGCATTTTCCGGTAGAGCGCCGTGTCGCCCTGCATGACGCGCAGGCCGGCTAGGAGATCGAGCCCGGGATGTCTTGGCAGATCGCTGTCGGCTGGTACGGATGTCGGAGCCTCCGTGTTTTCCCCGGCGCTTAGCGGATGGGCAGGTGTTACCCATTTGCCGAGCGTGGCAAACATCTGGTCGATGTTCAGTGGCTTGACGATATGATCATTCATGCCGGCAGCGAGGACTTTTTCGCGGTCTCCGGCCATGGCACTGGCGGTCATGGCGATGATCGGCAGATCGCGCCAGGCCGGGTTGGCGCGAATTGCACGGGTCGCCGTGTAGCCATCCATGACAGGCATCTGGCAATCCATCAGAATGCCGTCAAAACGGTCGTCATCGGCAAGAATGTCGAGCGCCTTTTGGCCGTCTTCAGCGCAAGTCAGAGTGATTTGTGCTTTGCCGAACAGATCGACGGCAAGTTCGCGGTTCATGTCGTTGTCTTCAACCAGCAGGAGGCGGGCGCCGGCAAGTTTTTTTCGTGACTTGAGCAGTTCATCCGCGTGCCTTTGTGGCTGCATTGGCGGGATTCGCCCGTTGAGGAGTACCGCGGAAACTGCTTCGAGTAGTGCGGAGGGCGTTACGGGTTTGTTCAGAATCCTGCCGAAACCGATGCTCTGAGCTTTTGCTGCCGCCACGACGTCTTCGCGTCCGTATGCCGTGACGATGATCGTTGCCGGTGCTTGTTCGAGCGCGAGCCTGTGCAGTGCATCGAGAGTCGCCAGCCCATCCATTCCGGGCATTTTCCAGTCGACCAGCAGCAACTTGAACGGCTTGCCGGAACGGTCAGCGTCTTGTATACATTCCAAGGCTTCTTCGCCGGTGCTGATCGATTGAACCGCAAATTGCAGGCTTTCTGCTAGGCCGGTGAGGACTTCTCTGGCGGTGGTATTGTCATCGACGATCAAGGTACGTATTCCTGCCAGTTCTTCGGCCAAATACATGCGATGGGCAGCGCCTTCTGGTGGTAGACCGAGCTTCACGGTGAAGTGGAAGATACTGCCGACGCCGGGCTGGCTTTCAACCCAGATTTTGCCCTGCATCATTTCGACCAGCGTGCGGGAAATCGCTAAACCAAGCCCGGTGCCGCCGTACTTGCGCGTTGTCGACGCGTCCGCCTGGGTAAAGGACTGGAATAGGTGGCGACATTGTTCTTCGGTCATACCAATTCCGCTGTCACGAATCGAAAACTGCAGCTCAATGCACTTTGCGTCGGCCGCTTTAATGCTTGCGCGCAGTACGATTTCCCCGCGCTCAGTAAATTTGACCGCGTTATTGGCCAGATTGGTTAGTATCTGCCCGAGCCGTAGCGGGTCGCCTATCAGGGTCTCGGGCAGGTCGGCGGGCAAATCGAATAATACCTCCAGGCCTTTGTCTTCGGCCTTCATGCAGATCAGGCTGGTCAGGTTGTCGAAAATGTCTTCAAGGTGGAATTCGATGTTTTCGATCGTGAATTTGCCGGCTTCGATTTTTGAGAAGTCCAGGATGTCATTGATGATTCCCAGCAGATTGTTGGCTGCCCGGTCTATTTTTTCAACGTAGTTGCGTTGCTGTTCGTTAAGCTCGGTTTGCAGCGCCAGATGAGACATGCCGGTGATCGCATTCATCGGCGTTCTGATTTCATGGCTCATGTTGGCCAGAAATTCGGATTTCATCCGGTTGGCTTCTTCTGCGGCTATCTTGGCTTCGGCCATGGCGCGCTCGGCTTCTTTGATCGGCGCAATATCCACCAGTGTGCCGACTGCGCCACCGGGCGTGCCATCCTTCAGTCGAAAACCGCTGAGAAAATACAGCATCTCGTGGACTTTTCCGTCAGCAAGCGGTTGAAGTGTCTCCCGTTCGATTGAAGAGGCTGATTGAATGACTTCTTCACTTTCCTGCTGATAGCGTTGGGCTTGCGATGAGTCGAGAAAGCCCAGTTCGTTTACCCGTTTGCCGATCACGTCTTTGGACTCAACGCCAAAAGCCCGGCAATACGCCTGATTAACGCCGAGGTAACGCGTGTCCGGCCCCTTGTAGAACACCGGATTGTGCATGGTGTCGATCAAAGCCTGCTGGAAAACAAGCTGGTCGGCCTGTTCGCGTGCGTTGCGCAGTTTAATTTCTTTGTCACGCATGGCACGCAGGGAAAACCATAAAATCAGCAGGGAAATGGCCAGGGCTACGCCTGCGACCGCAAGACGTGCAGCCAGCGGAGCAACCGGCTCTATGTCCGCCATGAGAACCATCGTCCATTCGCCGGCGGGGTCGTTCCATTGAATCGGAGCACGGGAGACCATATAGGTCCGGTTTCCCACGCTGACGCGCTCTGCTGAAATGTCGGGAACTTCGATTCTTGTGGTGCCATCGTTTATGGCTTTGCCATACAGGCCGGTTGCAAGAAGTTTTTCCCGCCTTTCCGGGGAAAGTGGGCCAATGGCCTGAAGTCGCCAGTCGGCCTTGTTGCTGGCCATGACGACACCGTCTGGTGACACTAAAAGCCCCAGCGTATTGCTCCAATGGTCTAGAAACTGATCGAGGACGCTGATATCGAAGCGCGCAACGACCACACCAACAATCGGGCTGTCCGTGCTGCGTTCTTTGAAGTTCGGTGCCGCAACATAAAGCATGCGTTTGTTCAGGCTCAAGCTGACTGCCGCCGAAACGTTTTCTACCCCACCAAGCGCTGTTTTGAAATAACCACGCGAACTGATGTCTTGGCCTATCGCTAGTTCGTTATTGATATCCCAATCACTGGTGACGATTCCTTGGGAATTTGCCACATAGGTGCTATTGGCGCCAATGTTCCGGGCAAGAACACCGAGCGCGTTATGAGCAACGTTTGGTGCAGCGGTATGTTCGAGCGTTGCGGCAGTAATCTCGTAGTTGAGCAGTCCGGCCAGAACCACAGCACCCATGCCTTTGCCGGTTAGCGTGATTCCTTGAAGATTGCTTGCTTCTCGCTGGATACGCTGATCAAGCGTTTCCCGAAAATCGTTTTGTCTGATCTGCGAAAAAAGCGCCGCGCTACTCCAGGCAACGAGGAGAGATAGGATGAGTCCGAGGAGCAGCGCTGAGCGTCGATTTATCATTGCGCCGGGTCGCCCAGTGCATTGGATAGATAGCTGGCCTTCTCTTGAAGGTCTTTGTCGCTATCCATGTAACGTCTGGCAATTGCCTGGAATTGTTCTTGCGCGGCCAGAAATGCATCGACCAGATCGGGGTCGAAATGCTGGCCACGACTTTCAGCGATGATGCCTACGGCTTTCGCATGCGGCATCCCTTCCTTGTAGATCCGGCGGCTGATCAGGGCATCATAAACATCGGCCACGGCCATAAGACGGGCGGACAAGGGGATTGCATCGCCGGCCAGTCCCTTAGGATAGCCGGAGCCGTCCCATTTCTCCTGATGATAAAGCGCAATATCTTTGGCCATTTCGAGGAAGGGAACCGGGGTGCCTAGCATGGTTTCTGCGTGTTGTATGGCATCGAAACCGAGCGTGGTATGGGTTTTCATGATCTCGAATTCATCCGGCGTAAAGCGGCCTGGCTTGAGCAGGATGCGGTCCGGAATGCCGACCTTGCCGATGTCGTGCAACGGGGCGGACTTGAACAGCATGTCGACATAGGCATCGCTGAGTGTTTCAGAAAAGCGGGGGTGATGACGAAGCTGTTCGGCCATGATCCTGACGTAGTGCTGTGTGCGCCGGATATGGTTGCCCGTGTCCGAATCACGGGTTTCTGCCAGAGAGGCCATGGCCAGAATGGTGACATCCTGAATGGCGGTTATTTCCAGTGCCCGGCGCTGTACTTCCGCTTCGAGGTAAACATTCTGGTCGCGCAGGAAATCGGCTGCCCGTTTGAGACGCAGGTGCGTATCGATTCTGGCAAGTACGATGGGCGGGCTGATTGGTTTCGTAATGTAATCGACTGCACCGAGTGCCAGACCAGCACGTTCGTCTTCAATTTCACTCCTGGCGGTCAAGAAAATGACGGGAATCGTGCTGGTTACGGGTTCGTTCTTGAGTATTTTGCAGACTTCATAGCCATCCATTTCCGGCATCATCACGTCAAGCAGGATGAGATCCGGCGGGGTATCGGACTGCGCAATTTTCAGTGCCTTTGGGCCGCTATTGGCCAGTTTTACACGATACGTGCCGCTGAGATGGTCAGCCATCAGGGCAAGATTGTCCGGAGCATCATCGACCACGAGGATGGTTGCTTTGGATTCAATGGGTGAGTTCATCACAAGGAAACTCCAGAACCAGTTTGACGGAATATGCTCGCTTAAATGAGTTTTGACAAAGCAGACTTCACGATTGTTCAGCCTTGGCGCAGATGCATTGTGGTGACTGTTGACGCTAAGGCTGTTCTTCTGATTCGCGACAGATTAATTCTCGCACTTTTGCCGGATTGGTTTTTGATCAATTTGGCTTCCTTTCGAGTATCAGGCGAAGTTGTTTGCATAGGCTATTCCGAGTTCCCGGGGATGATTGGCGCTTGTGTTAACATACTTTGGCGGTAGAAGCCCCCGAATTGCTTTGCGAATGAATCCTCTGTGATGAAACTGTCGTTTGACCCGATAAAACCCTTTGCGGCTGTCTTGCTGGCCCGTCTTCGGCATCCCGATCGACGTACGGTGTTTTGGGCGCTGGCCGCTGTGCCCTTGCTGTTCTTTCTGTATGTGCTGGTGTTACTTCCGTTTACACCGGCGATCAGCGATATTCGCAAGGCCAAGTCGGAACAGCCGACGCGGGTGTTGAGCGCCGATGGCAAGGAACTGGCGGAGTTCAAGCGTTCCAATCGCGAATGGGTGGCGCTTGATCAGATTTCGCCGCAGGTGATTGCCGCGCTGATCGCCACCGAAGACCATCGTTTCTATCAGCACCACGGTATTGACTGGTTGCGCACCGCTTCGGCGGTCATGCACACGTTTTCCGGGGACCGGCAGGGCGGTTCAACGCTTACCCAGCAGTTGGCGCGCAACCTTTACCCTGACGAAATCGGCCGGGCGCCGACGATTACCCGCAAGCTCAAGGAAGCCATCACGGCGCTGAAGATCGAGCTGGTCTATAGCAAGCCCGAGATTCTGGAAACCTACCTGAATACCGTGCCCTTCCTCTATAACGCGTTTGGCATCGAGATGGCGGCGCGCACCTATTTCGATACCTCGGCCGATTCGCTGGATTTGCTGCAAAGCGCGACGCTGGTCGGCATGCTCAAGGGCAACAGCTACTACAACCCGGTGTTGAATCCGGAGCGCGCCCGGGAGCGGCGCAACACGGTGTTGGCGCAGATGGTCAAGCGAGGCAGTCTGGACGCGGCGAAATTCGAGTCGCTCAAAGAACAGCCTTTGCTTATCGATTTCGAGCGCCAGCTGGAGCCGCAAGGGCCGGCGCCGCATTTTGCGCAGCAGTTGCGTAAATGGCTGGTCGATTGGGCGGATCGTAACGATTACAACATTTATACCGACGGCCTGGTGGTGCGCACGACCATCGATTCGCGCCTGCAGGCGCTGGCCAATCAGGCTGTTGCGCGGCAGGGCAACCAGTTGCAGGCGATTGCCGACGGCGTGTGGGGGCGTAGTGCCGCGTGGGGAGTGAATAAGTCCGTGCTCGCCACGTTTGTTCGCGAAACGCCGGAGTACAAATCCTTGTTAGCTTCCGGGGTGAGCAGCGAAGCGGCGCTCAAGCAGCTATCGGCTAAACCGGATTTCGTCAAACAACTGCGGCAGAAGAAGGGCTTGGTACAAGCCGGTTTCCTCGCGCTCGACCCGCGCAACGGGCAGGTCAAGGCCTGGGTCGGCAGTCGCGATTTCCGTGACGATGCCTTCGATCATGTGCAGCAGGCACGGCGTCAGCCGGGGTCGACGTTCAAACCTTTTGTTTATGGCGCGGCATTCCGCAAGGGCGCCAAGCCGGACGACAAACT
>CAZZDF010000054.1:0-8864 GCA_964652915.1 uncultured Propionivibrio sp.
TAAGAACAACATCGGCGGCGCGTTCAATCAGATTATTCGCCAACCCTTGCGCAATTGCCGCAAGCGTCCCCATCGTACAAGGACAGACCACCATGGCATCAGGCGGATTCGAACCACTGGCTACCGGGGAAAACCACTCATCACGCCCAAAAACCTCAAGCCGCCCTGGCAAACCCGCGAACCGCTCTTGAAGCAGCACTTGCGCCTCGGAGGCACGCGACGGCAATTCCAACCCCATTTCCTGTTTAGCAACAACTTGGGCTACCTGCGAATAGAGCAACTGCACTCTGCTCCCTGCCTCCAACAGACACTCGAGCAAACGAACGCCATACGGCATTCCTGAGGCACCCGTAAAAGCAAGGCAAACGGTACTCGACATTTCACTCCTCTGTTTCTGCACCAACGGACTCGGCAAGCAAACGCGCCGCAACCAACCCGTTGATGATACCGAAAGCAAGAGCAGCCAAGGCAAAAAACGGCACAAGATAAAAAATGCCGTTATGCGGTATCAGCCAAACTCGCGCCAAAAAAACCTGCCCTCCAATATGCGCAAATGCGGCGAACACACTCCAACTGACCGCACCGAACCAGCGTTGTGGCCACCGACAAACCAACGCCAACGCCAGCAAACTAAATAGCGCCCCAATCAGACTCATAAAAAAACCAGGGGCAAGAAACTGCCCCAAAAGCAAACTGCCCGCTACCACGCGCAAGCCAGTAACCCAAGCTGCAGCGCCCCACCCGAAGCGTGAAAGTACAACCAATGTGACGATGTTCGCCAAACCGGGCTTTACCCCGGGCAAAGGCAGAGGAATCGCCGCGTCGATGAGCGACAACCCGATCGCTGCTGCCGCCAGCTGAGCGATGCGATGATCCGCCTCGGAAGTCTGCAATCTAATAACTGAGCGAGTCATACGTCTCCTTGCCGCCAACTATCTGAACGCTGACCTGATTTGGCGCGCACACCGCCACTTCACCGGCTCGTTTCAGCCAGCCTTGAAGCACACAATACTGGCGCGGCCCTGGGTCCGACAACACACGAACCTCGCGCGACCTGACTTCCAGCCGGGTCAGCCCAAGCGGCCCCGGAACTTCAATCTGTCGATCATGGGCCAAATCAAGCTCGGCAAAAACCACTCCACCGCGCTTAATCACTGCTTTCTCGGCCATGCCGTTCTGCCAGGCCAAAGGGAAAGAGAATGCGCAAAACAACGCCCCCAATACCACCACCAACCAATCACCCGGACGCACCAGCGACAACCAGCGCATCAGCTCCGTCCAAAGGAAGGCGGCGGAAGCTCGCGGTGGCGAACAAGTACGCGCGCCTGGTTGAAAAACTCGCGCCCCAGCCACTCGGCAAAATAGACCGAGCGGTGCTGCCCTCCGGTACAGCCGATCCCGACGGTCAAATAACTTCGGTGGTCGGCAACATAAGCCGGAAGCCAATTGGCAATGAAACGGGCGATGTCATCGCGCATCCGCACCACTTCCGGCTCAGCCTCGAGAAACGCAATCACCGGTCGGTCACGCCCGGTCAGCGGCCTCAGCTTCAGGTCATAATGCGGATTAGGCAGACAACGCACATCAAAAACCAACTCAGCATCCAGCGGCACGCCATGCTTGAAACCAAAGGACTCAAACAACAACGTTAGTCCCGGCTGCCCCCCGCTGGTGGTGAACTGCCGAATCCATTCGCGCAACGCATTCGGCTTGAGATCGCTGGTATCAATATGATGCCCAAGCTCGGCCAAGCCCGAAAGACGGACGCGTTCCTCGCCGATTGCTTCGCTCAGGGTATTCTGGTCGCTGGCCAGAGGATGGCGCCGCCGGGTTTCGGAATAACGCTTGAGCAAAGTCTCTGTCTTGGCATCCAGAAAAAGGAAATGCAGATCAAGCTCTTTCGCGCGCAAAGCCGCAAGTTGCTGCGGCAGCATCTCGATACTCTCTCCCCCGCGTATATCGATGGCCACCGCCACCTTGGTGTAACCCTGCACGGCAAGATGATCGACCAATGGCTGCAACAATTGGGAAGGCAGGTTGTCAACACAATAGTATGCCGTGTCCTCGAGCATATTCAGCGCGATCGACTTGCCAGAGCCAGAAAGGCCGCTAATGATTACGATATCCATGGGCACGAGCATAGCGGAAGCGAGACGAACTCGCCAGCCTCGACGACATCCCGCGCATGAAGCGTCCACAGCAATGACAAGCAAGCGTAAACTAAGGAATCAGCTCTTTGAAACCGGACACCATGAATCTTCTGACCTTACCTTTCATTGCCGAGCTCACCAAAATTCGGCGCGACATCCATGCCCACCCGGAACTCGCATTCCAGGAAAAAAGGACAGCCGATATCGTCGCGCGCGAACTGACCGCCTACGGACTTGAAGTCCATCGCGGATTAGCCCAAACCGGCGTTGTCGGCGTACTACGTAAAGGGTCCAGTCCGCGCGCCATCGGTCTGCGTGCGGACATGGACGCACTCCCGCTGGAAGAAAAAAGCCAACTGGCGCACCGCTCAACCCATCGAGGGCGGATGCATGCCTGTGGTCATGACGGGCATACGGCCCTATTGCTTGGCGCGGCGCGCTATCTGGCGGAAAACCAACAGCAAATCGACTTCGACGGCACGGTCTACTTCATTTTTCAGCCTGCCGAAGAAGCCGAAGGCGGTGCCGAAATCATGATCGAAGATGGACTATTCCGGCAGTTCCCGATGGACGCGGTTTATGGTCTACACAACTGGCCGGGAATTCCTGCGGGTGAAATGGCCATTATGCCCGGCCCGGTCATGGCCGGCACCTGTGCATTTGAAATCAAGGTTCGCGGCCACGGCTGCCACGCCGCCATGCCCAACCAAGGAGTAGACACCCTGGTTGTCGCCAGTCAACTGGTGCTGGCTCTGCAAAGCGTCGTGTCGCGTAACCTGCACCCCTGCGAATCAGCCGTTGTCAGCGTGACGCAAATCCACGGCGGCGAGGCTTTCAACATCATCCCCGACGATGCCGTCTTGCGCGGCACCATTCGGACTTTCAAACCCGAAGTCCAGACGCTCGTCGAGCAAGCCATTGAACGGCTGTGTTCGGGAATCGCCACCGCCTTTGGTGCTCGAATTGATGCGCACTTTGACCTGCGCTACCCGCCGACCGTCAACAGCGCGGCAGAAACCGCCATTTGCCGCCAAACCGCTGAAGCACTCCTCGGCAAAGACAAAGTTCGGAAAGACGAGCTCCCCTCAATGGGTGCGGAAGACTTTGCCTTCATGTTGCGGGAAAAGCCCGGATGCTACGTCTGGCTAGGTAACGGCCCTGGCACGGGTGGTTGTTCACTGCACAACCCACACTATGACTTCAACGACGACGTATTGATCTACGGAATCAGCTATTGGGTTCGCCTCGTCGAGACCGCGCTCGCAACAAACGCAACGGAGAAATAGAAGGTGCCTCCCACAAAATAAAAGACGGCTTCCAAGCTACACAAACACCGGCATCTGCATTAGAGTATCGGATGAACCTTTCTCGGCATCGTTAAAACGCCGCGAGGTTCATTTCTCAGAACACAATCGGGATGAGGGGTCGAAAGTTATGGAAAGGCTTCGCCGGATTCTTGTCGTTGACGGCTCGCGCGTCGTGCGAGCTACGTTAGCCAAGCATCTGAAAGACGACTTTGAGATTCTGGAAGAAAGCGATGGTGTCTCGGCCTGGCAGACACTGATGCTTGACGCCAATATTGCGGCCGTCATTTCCGGAATTCACCCCCCAAAACTTGAAGCCCATGATCTGCTGGCCCGCCTGCGCGCCAGCTCGATGCGCCGGTTACGGGAAGTCCCTTTTGTGCTGATTGTCTCCGACCTCGACAATCATGCCGAAAGACAATACGACCAGACCTGCGGAGTGACCGGATTTATCACCAAAACGATGGACAAATCGACCATCGTAGAAATCCTGAACAGAATTCTCGACCCCGCTGCCGACGATCTCAGTTCAACGGACATCCTGCCCGAACAAGCCACGGTGACGGAAGAAGCACCACCAGCGCCACCGGCCGAAACGCCTCTGGAGCCGCTTTTTAAAGCGCCCAAGCTGGTACCACATGACGCCTTTGTTTCGCTGGCTTCAAATATTTCGTTTTCCGACCCCAATACCCACAAGGCCTGCGCGCTGATTTTCGGCATCGATAACCGCGAAGCCTTGATTCAGTCGTTTGGCCAGGATGTTGTAGAAATCATCATCGCACGCATCGCCAGCCTCTTGTTCGCCAAAGTCGGCCCACTCGATTCGATCGGCCGCTGGGGCAATGAACGGCTGGCGATTATTTCCAATGGTGTTGATCTCGAGCAAGGCATACGCTTCGGACACCGCGTTTGCCGAAGCATGGCCTCCGGGCAAGTAACCATCCGTGGCCACAAGATGAAACTCACTGCCAGCGTTGGCGTAGCCAGCAGTGCAGACGATCACGTCGCGAACGGCACCGAACTGCTCGAACTCGCCGACAAGCGGCTCGATCAAGCGCTGGTCTGTGGCGGGAACACCGTCGCCAGCGAACACAAGCCAGACTGCCCATTGCACTGCAAGAACAAGATGGCGCTGAAGCTCATTGAAGCTTTAAGCAGCCAAGGCGACAAGAGCATCGCCAAAAACATCGGCACGTTGGGATTAAAAGTTCTCCCGCTGCTCAAGATCATGGATCGCGAACTGTCGCTCGGACTGCCCCTCACCGACATCAAACACCAGTTACAACAACGTGCCAAGACGGAAGAAGCATCCGCCTGATCAAGCGACTTATTGTTCGCCCGACCTTACGTCTAAGCCCCCGGGGTAACCCAGTTCGGCTTGCGCTTTTCCAGAAAAGCTTGCATCCCTTCGTGCCCCTCGGCGCTTGAACGGGCACGTCCAATGCAGCGAATGGTTTCATCAATGGTTGAGTCATCAATCGGCTGACCGGCAATCAAGCGAATCAAGGTTTTACACTCGGACTGGGCGTTGGGCCCGTTCTTGAGCAAATTGTCGATGATCTCGCCGATCGCATCATCGAGTTGCTCCTCGCCGGGAACAATTTCATGCAACAACCCCATGCGATACGCCTCAGCCGCTGAAAAGCGCTCAGCCGTAAGCATGTAGCGACGGCAATTGCGCTCGCCGATGGCCGCAAGCACATACGGACTCACCACGGCAGGCAGAATACCGAAACGCACCTCGGTCAGAGCAAACAAAGCATCGTAGGTGCCAACTGCAATATCACACGCCGCGACAATCCCTACCCCAACGCCAAACGCCGGCCCCTGCACCCGCGCAATCGTTGGCTTGGAAAGCTCATAGAGGGTGCTCATCATCTGTGCCAGATCGCGGGAATCATCGAGCCGTTCTTCATCGGCGGATGTCGCGGTACGCTTGATCCAATTCACATCCGGGCCAGCGCAAAAACTCTTGCCAGTCGAGGAAAGAACAATCACCCGCACCCGAGGATCGGACTCCAGATCGATCAAGCCATCGGAAATCTCCTTGACCAGCAGGCCGTCCATGGCATTGTGACGAACGGCCTTGTTCAGCGTCAGAATCCCGACGGAATCATCAACCTCGGTAGCAATCGACTGATACATAAGACCTCTCCCAAAGCATAAGGGGCATACGCAAACCACCCAGCCCGAAATGCCCGAAGTTTATCGCCTCTCGCGGCTTTTTCAACAAAAGACATTCAAACCGGCAACGCCGTCTTATCGACCACCCGGCGCAAGACAAAACTCGAATGCACACCGGTGACGCCCTGAATGCGCGTAATCCGGTTGAGCAATAATTCCTGGTAGGCGTCCATATCCCGGACCACCACCTTCAACTGATAATCCGCGTCTTGCCCGGTAATCAACAAGCACTCAAGCACTTCCGAAATCTCCGAGATTTCCTTTTCAAAATGCTCGAAGCGCTCGGGCGTATGTTTGTCCATCGAAATATAGATCAAGGCCATCAGCGTATAACCGAGCGCCTTCGCATTAAGCAGCGCCCGATACCCGGTAATCACCCGCGCCTCTTCCAAAGCCCGTACCCGACGCAAACAAGGAGACGCCGACAGCCCGATGCGGTCTGCCAGATCCTGATTACTGATCCGCCCGTCGTCCTGCAACACCTGCAAGATCTGCCGGTCAAAGCGATCGATTTCCATAAAATTGTCCTTCAGACCACCCAATTACCGTGATATTGCTTCTTTACGATTTTTTGCGCAACAAGCTGCCAAATATCGTCGAAATCAATACAAATACGCAAACACCTGCTGCAGCATATCCGTTACCATCAACGCATCCTTACCGATCCTTGCCACCCAAAAGGAAACATACAAAATGTTGAAGCACCCCAATACCAAATACTCCGCCTTTCCCCCGATCAAACTCGATGACCGGCAGTGGCCCAATCGCACCATAACCCAGGCACCGATCTGGATGAGTACCGATCTTCGCGACGGGAATCAGGCGTTGTTCGAGCCAATGAATGGCGAGCGCAAGATGCGCATGTTCAAGACTCTCTGCGATATTGGCTTCAAGGAAATCGAAGTCGCCTTTCCCTCGGCCTCGCAAACCGACTTTGATTTTGTGCGCAAGCTCATCGAAGGCGGTCATATTCCCGATGACGTGACGCTCGAAGTCCTCGCCCCCGCCCGCGAGCCCCTGATCCGCCGCACCATCGAAGCACTCAAAGGCGCTCGCCGCGCCATCGTGCATATCTACAACGCCACTTCAAAACCCTTCCGCGAAATCGTCTTTGGCTTGAGCAAGCCGGAAGTCGTCGCAATGGCGGTAAAAGCGGTCTCGCTCGTCAAACAGCTCACCGACGAGCATCCGGAAACCGAATGGGTACTTGAGTACAGTCCGGAAAATTTCACCGCCACCGAACTCGACTTTGCACTGGAAGTCTGCAATGCCGTCACCGAAGCCTGGGGCGCCACGCCCAAACGCAAAATCATCCTCAATCTGCCGACCACGGTCGAAATGGCGACGCCCAATGTTTACGCCGACCAAATCGAATGGATGCATCGCAACCTCGCCCGCCGCGACAGCATCCTCATCAGCCTGCACCCGCACAACGACCGCGGCACGGCCGTTGCCGCCGCCGAACTCGGGCTGATGGCCGGCGCCGACCGCGTCGAAGGCTGCCTCTTCGGCAATGGCGAACGCACCGGTAACGTCGACCTCGTCACGTTGGCGCTCAACCTTTACACCCAAGGCATCTACCCCAACCTCGACTTTTCCGACATCAACGCCATTGCCCGCAGCTTTGAGCACTGCACGCAGCTGCCGATCCATCCACGTCACCCCTATGTCGGCGACCTCGTGTTTACGGCCTTCTCCGGCTCGCATCAGGACGCCATCAAGAAGGGCTTTGCCGCACAAGACCCGGACGGACTCTGGAACCTGCCCTATCTCCCGATCGACCCAGCCGACCTCGGCCGCAACTACGACTCGGTCATCCGCATCAACAGCCAGTCCGGCAAGGGCGGCGTCGCTTACCTGCTGGAAACCGAGTACGGAATCGTCATGCCACGCCGCCTGCAGGTCGAATTCTCCGGCGAAGTCCAACGCTATACCGACCAGCACGGCGGAGAAATGGAAGCTGCGGACATCTGGTCGCTCTTTACCGCCACCTATCTCGATACCATCAAGCCCATCGGCTACCTCGAACACCATCTCTTTGAGGACAACAAGCTTCAGGGGATTCGCCTGACCGTTGAAGCCAATGGTCAGCCTCACGTGCTGAGCGGCGAAGGCAACGGACCAATCGACGCGGCCATCCACGCCCTGCAACAGTTCGGCATCAAACTCAACGTGCGCAGCTACGAAGAGCGCTCGATGGGCAAAGGCGGCGACGCCAAAGCCTGTGCCTTCGTCGAAGTCACGCAGAACGGCAGTGAGCGCGAATGCTACGGCGTCGGTATGGACGCCAACATTGTCACCGCCTCGATCAAGGCGCTGATCAGCGGACTGAACCGTCTCAACGCAGCCAACAGCCTGGCCAGTTGATCCCCCAGGCTACCCACCACAGAGACACAGAGACTACCCAGAGAAAAGCAAGACTCTCCCGAATTGCAAACGCCTTTGAGCCACTTCGCAATTCAAGTTGGCTTGTTCCCCCTGCGTTTCCTCTGTGACTCTTTGGTGAACCTCGACTTAGGCCGAAAGCAAAAACATCCACCGCCTGCGGCGAAAGGCGGGCGTGGTAGAATCCCGTCCCTTCCCGCATTCATCTGATTGATATTCAATATGTTCTCCGGAATTATTGCCGCCGTTGGGCGCATCACCGAACTGACTCCCCGTAACGACGGTACGCCAACCGTCCGCCTGACCATCGATGCCGGGCGTCTTGGTCTGGACGACGTTGAACTGGGCGATTCGATCGCCTGCAACGGCGTCTGCCTGACCGTCGTCGACAAGCGCGGAAACAATTTCTGCGTCGACGTCTCGCCGGAATCACTCTCCTGCACGGTTGGTCTGGATGCCCCCGGCCCGATCAATCTGGAAAAAGCTTTGCGCCTTGCTGACCGCCTCGGCGGCCATCTGGTTTCCGGCCACGTCGACGGCTTTGGCGAAGTCCTGCGCTTTGACCCGGTCGGCGACAACCGCCTGCTCGAAATCCGCGCTCCGGAATCGCTGGCCAAATACATCGCCCGCAAAGGCTCAATCACCGTCAACGGGGTCAGCCTGACCACCAATACCGTCGACGGCGCCTGTTTCACCATCAACCTGATTTCGCACACGCTCGAAGCAACCACGCTCGGAACCCTGCAAGCGGGCTGTCGGGTCAACCTCGAGATCGATCTGATCGCACGCTACGTCGAACGGATGCTCAATCCCGACACCCAGGAGGCTTAATTCATGTCAT
>CAZZDF010000055.1:0-8853 GCA_964652915.1 uncultured Propionivibrio sp.
CAAGTGGCTGCTCGACTCTGAAACCTGCCGGATGATCTACTTCTGGAGATCGGCCTTTGCTGACGATGGGGGTATCGCCTGACTCGGGCAGCAATGTGCCAGTCACCTGCCGTTCAACTAGAAGTCACGTCGAACGGCAGCTTCTCCATCCGACGAGCTCACACAACCGACCCTGAGCGGCCGGTCGAGTCATAAGTGGTTCAACGACAGGTTTCAGAGAGAAGCGGTCGCATAAGGCCTCTACCCGGTGACGACAACCGGCCACAACGGCCATTGGGGTTCTCAACCACCATCGGCCGCATCATCCTTTTGATTATGCGATAAAGCGTCTGCATCCTTCGCCAAGTTATCACGCTCTTTCTCCCGGCCATCGATCAAACAGTCGGAATTGAAAAGGAGGGTGATTTGCCTGGTCACAGTTTCTGGTTCCAGAGCGAGCGCACGCAGACCGTGCAGTCGGGTGCGGGCGGTTAGCAGGGGTGGCAAGGGGTAGATGGCGGCAACGGGCAAACAAACTAAGTCGACCGGTCCGTCGACGAGAATTTCCGTCTCACCCTTTGTATCGTCGTCAGCACACTTGATTCGGAGACATTGACGTGGCGTAGCGTATGCCTTCGGTGCGGCTGGTGAGAATCCCAATCGCCCCTCGATGCCGTTGCCGAGACCTCCGTCCATAGCGATAGAGCAGGAGCGTACTTGGCGTGCCTCGAAAGCAACACGCCAACCGCTGACAGAGAATATAACGAAATCCAGCCCCACAGGACTCGCCATTCTATCTGGCGCGTCGTTCATCCAAGGCCACGAGCATAATCGGCGAACATCTTCTCGAGGTCGAGCACGGCAACGGTTTTTTCCTGAAAACGCAGCATGCCGAGCACCAGAGTTCGCAGGTGCTCCGGCAGGGTCGTGGGAGCCGGCCGTATCGCGCTTTGCGGTACATCAACAACATCCACTACCCGGTCGACACGAATGCCACTGCGGATGCCATTTCCACTGCCGAGCAGGATGGATGAAGTATTTTCCGCCACGCTTACAGGCAGGTGCAATAGGTCATGCGGACGAATCACTGATTCGATGTCGCCGCGTACGTTGATGACGCCTTCGAGGGAAGGCGGACAACCCGGCACAAAAAACACATCGACCTTGGTCAGTATCTCGTGGATACAATCCCCTTGAAAGGCGAAATGCTCATCACCCAGCGCGAAGATCACCAACTTGACCAACGGTTCGTCAACGTTGACGATCTCTTTTTGAGCCTCTAGGCGCTGCGTTAGCACCTCATCTAGCGTTGTTTCGCTCATGGGCTTAATCCACCATCACATATCACACAATTGCGACCGCCATCTTTGGCTTTGTACAACGCCTTGTCCGCCGCTTCGCGCAAGACTTCTATACGTTGATACGCGGGATAAGCGGCAACGCCGGCGCTGAAGGTGCAGGAGAAGTCACCGCTCGCCGATTGGAAGACCAACCGGCTAAAACTCTGGCGCAGTTCATCAATCAACAGGGTCGCGCGCGCGCTGCTCACGTCCGGCAGGATCACAGCAAACTCTTCGCCACCATAACGGCCGACGATATCTGTATTGCGCAGCCGCTGTTGCAATACGCGCGACAGCGCAAGAAGCACCTGATCACCAACCGGATGACCATAGGTGTCGTTCACCGACTTGAAGCGGTCGATATCGAGCATCGCAAAGCACAATTCGCCACCTTTACGTGCTGCAGTGGCGATCGCGCTTTCGAGCAAATGGGTGGTCGTCGTGTGGTTGAACAGTCCGGTCAAGCTGTCACGCGCCATCAATGAACGCAGGGCGCGCATGCGTTCGGCGCGAATTGCCACGGCCGCCACTAGGTCTTCGGGGACCACGGGCTTGGTCAGAAAGCCTTCTGCACCGATGCGCATGGCTGAAAACTGTTTTTTCCGATCAGTCTCGCCCGAAAGATAAACGATCGGCAGTCCAAGGTAATCCGGCACCTGGCGAATCAGCTTGGCAAGCTCCTGACCATTGCACTGCGGCATGTACATGTCCATCAGCACGAGATCCGCGCGGAAGTCCTGCAGTTCGGCCAGCACGTTGGAGGGATCGCTCAGCTGCCGGGTCAGCATGCCCGCTTCCTGAAGAATGATGCTGTGGTAAGCGGCAATCTCTGCTTCATCGTCAACAATCAGAATGCGTAAGGGCACGATCTCGTGCTGGCGGGTCAGCTCATCCAGTGCGGCGACCAGTTCGATGGCGCGCACCGGTTTGTGAAAGTAAGCCTGACCGCCAGCCTGCACGGCACCTAAACGGGCGGCAAAGTCATCACGCGAGGAAAGAAAGATGGCCGGCAATACCTGCCCTGTCTCCTGGTTCAGCGCGGCCAGCATTTCAGTGCCCGCACTACGCCCTTGCGGGAAGTGAATATCCATGATCACTGCATCCGGCCTGCAGGTCAGCACGGCGGCATGGAGTGCCTGCGTCTCGCTGAAGGTTTCGATCCGGTATCCGAAACAAGCCAACTGCACGGCGAGCCGTTCGAGCGAAAGAATCTCGTCGTCACAAATATAAACCAGTCGCCCGCCGCTGCCTTCGCCAACAGTCACCGGCAAGGTAAAAACAGTACTCTCGTCGTCAGTGCCGTTGCCAGTCAGTGAACAGAGCGTGCTAGCCTCCTTCGCCAATTTGCCAAAATCCGACGAAAGCGTTTTTTTCCAGTCGGCAGGTGGCTGCTGCTCCAGCATGTCAAGTGGTAAGGAGGTTAGTGTTTCTTCGCACTGTTCCGCTGCTCCACCGAGCTCACCGAAGCCAAACGAACGCCCTGTACCCTTGAGGCTGTGCAAAAGCCGATGCAGTTCGACGCGCACAACATGATCGGCCGGATCGGCCTTGATCTGCTCGAACAGCGCCTCAGCCTGCTTGATCCGGGCTGGCAACTGCGCGAGAAAGGTTTTGCGCAGCCGGGCGATTTTTTCACGCGCCGAAAGCGGCTTTGATTCCTTTTGGCTTTCGTTCATCTTCGTTTCTCTTATCCTGGTAAGCCGCTAACTTCAACCGAATTACCATCAACACCGCCTAGTTAAATCATTGTTTCTTTGGCACCCAGTGTCTCAGTGCCCCTTGTTCTTGGTGCCTTGGTGGTGCACTTTAATCACCATGACTGATAGTCAGCTTCCCGTTTCAAGCCTTGCCGCAGCGTGCGAGTACATCCCGAATGACCTGTGGCAAGGTCTCGTCGAGACTGAAGTCCTTGAGCAGGCAGGCATCAAGCCGTGGTTCGCTGGCTCGCAAGCCATCTGGCGCATCGCCTGTAAGCAGAATGAAGGGGAGCGTATTGCCCTGCTCGCGCAGTTCCCTGAAGAGATCGAGACCACTGACCATCGGCATGTTCATGTCGCTAATGATCATCTCGATATCGCTCTCGCTGTTCAGCTTGTCTGCTGCATCTACGCCATCTTCAGACAGGATCGCCTCGTGCCCCATTTCTTCCAGCACCGCACCGACCATTTCGCCGGCCAGTGAATCGTCATCCACAACTAATATCCGCACTTTCTTCTCCTTGATCTGGTAGCGCTAACCGAGCAGGGCGCGCAGGGTATCAACCAGGTTGCTTTGATCGAAATCACCCTTGACGATATAGGCATCGGCACCGGCCTCAATGCCGCGCCGCTTGTCTTCTTCTTTCTCGCGCGAGGTAATAATAATGATTGGCTTGTTGCGGTACTTTTCTTCCTGGCGCAGTCGCGTGGTAAGCGAAAAACCGTCCATGCGGGGCATTTCGACGTCGGTCAGAACGGCATCGAAATCCCCTTCCTGCGCCTTGCTCAAACCATCGAGGCCATCTTCAGCCAGGGTGACATGATATCCGTAGGCCTCCAGCACATCCTTCTCGATCTCGCGCGTATTCAACGAATCATCGACCACCAGCACCCGGTAACGAATTTCCGCTACCTGCGCTTCACTGCGCACCGCCTGACTGCGGGCACTGCGCGCCAGATCGAGCAAGGTCGGGGCGTGTAGCACACTGACCAGTGCGTTGCTGCCCGTGGTAACCATGCCGGACACCATTGAAAGGTGCTGCATGTGCTTCGGCAGCGGCTTGATCACCATGTCACGCTCGTCGAGCAATTCGTCAACGCGAACCGCGACTTTTTCGTTACGCACGCGCAGCACGACCAGCAACAGGCCAGCGGTACGTGCCCGGCTGGTTTCAGGCGGCACGGCAAGGTGTGCCGGAATATTCAGCAGATCTGCCAGTCCGACAACAGGCACGAATTCGTTGCGCAGGATCACAGCGTTGCGTTCGGCAACGCTTAGCAGTTCTTCGTGCGGCAAGCGCAGCAACTCGGCTACGTACTGCGCCGTAAACCCGAAGGACAAGCCGTTTGCTTCAACCAGCAGCACGCGCATCACCGCTAGCGACAAGGGTAAGCGCAAGGAAAAGCTGGTGCCGGCGCCCGGGCGCGTCTCAACGTTAACCACGCCTTGCAAATCATCAATCACGCACTGTTTGACGACATCCATGCCGACGCCACGACCAGACAGATCGGTGATGATGCTGTTGGTTGAAAAACCCGGTAGAAAAATGAGGTCAACGACTTCCTGCTCGGTCAACGCAGCGGCCTGCTCGGCACTAAGAAAGCCCTTTTTCACCGCCTTCTCGCGGACCGCTGGAATCGAAATACCGGCACCATCGTCGGCCACTTCGATCACCACCCAGCCGCCGTCCTGCCGTGCCGACAGCATCAGCCGGCCCTGAGCCGGCTTGCCAGCAGCCAGGCGTTGCTCAGGGGATTCCAGGCCATGATCAATGCCGTTGCGGATCAGGTGGATGATCGGGTCGGCGAGCTTGTCAATCATCTGCCGGTCGAGTTCGATTTCGGCTCCATTGACAACGCATTCCACCTGCTTGCCGATCGAGCGAGCGAGTTCGCGGACCAGGCGCGCCGCCGGTTCAAAGACAATGCTCAGCGACAGCATGCGCATCAGCAGCATCTTGTCGTGCAATTCGTTCATCAGCATTTCCTGCGCCTGTACATCGTCCTTGAGCACCCGGGCAAAACGGCGCAAGGACACGGCGACCTGTCCGGCGAACGCTTCGCCGCGTATTTCAGACATCTCGCGTTCGATGCTGTTGATCTCTGTCAGGCGCTGGCGCAGGCGGGCGTGGCTTGACACCACTTCACCCATCAGTTTGATTTGTTCGTCGAGTTTGCTCAGCCGAACTCGGACGGTTTCGGCGGCCTTGAGCTTGATTTCGACCGGCGCAGCGACAACCGGCGACACCGCCTCAGGTAAGGGAATCGATGCTGGCGGCGGCACGTCCTGAGCAGGACTCGCCAGAATAGTCTGCGGGGCAATAATTTGACCGGTAACAGCCTGCGTCAGCGCCGCACAAAGCGACGCGTCAGGCGGCGGCAGGTTAGCGCCATCGGACGTTTCAGCCAGATGATCAACGAGGGATGAGAGTACGTCGACCGTACGATAAAGCAACTGCCCAAGCGACGGGGTGAATGACAGACTGCCATCACGCAATCCGCCTATCACGTCTTCCAGCTTGTGTGCCGTTTCGGTGATGGTCACGAGCTTGAGCATGCGCGATGAACCCTTGATGGTATGCGCCGAGCGGAAGATGGTGTTGATGCCCTCCTTGTCGGCGCGCCCGGCCTCCATCGCGGCGAGACCATCGTTGAGCTGGTTGATATGGTCACGTGCTTCCTCGATGAAGCGGACAATGAACTTTTTGATGTCAATGGCCACGGCTCAGTGCTCCCCGATCCGGGCTCTGGCTGCAGGCAGCCGGGCCAGATGATGTTCGCAGAGAAAGCGGATTTCGCCGACCGGCAAGTCGAGCGGTACATGCTGGATGCCGGTCTCAGCTTCCTTCGCACTCCCCGTCCCGGCCAGCAGCTGGATTACGACACGGTAGGCGCGGCGCGCCGGTTCAACATCCTCGCTGTTTCCACTGTTACGGTAAAGGTCGGCCAGATAATAATGCGCCGGCCAACATTCGTGACGGGTATAAACGGCCTGCTTGAACCAGCTAATCGCCTGCTCGTTCTGTTGCCGCCACTTGGCAGCCAGGCCGAGCAGCAACAGGGCATCGACCGACCAGGCATCCTGTGCCAGCACCTGCTGCGCCAACACCTCAGCTGCTGCAAACTCCTTGCGATTGATCAGGACATAGGCTTTAAGCAATTGTGCCTCAGTGTTCTCTGGCTCGATGGCAAGAAAGGCGTCGAGGCTGGGCAAGGCGTCGTCGTAGTGCCGGTCATGCGTTAGCTGGCGAGCGCTGGTGAGTGTCGGCTTCTGATCCTGCGGCACGGAAGAAGCAAGCTCGGGCGGCCGCCGAACGTCGGGAATAACGAGCGTGGCGAAAGGCGGCTTCGCGGATGTAACAGCGGTCGCCTGAGGCATTAGCGTTGGCGGTGGCATTGTCGAAGTAGACACTGACCGCAGCGCTCGCAGTTTGCAAAACGACGTTTCCGGCAAAAGCGGCTGACCCTTGGCAAAATAGAACAGCCCATCCTCTTCGACCAGCGGCAGTACGCCAAGATCATTCGCCAGTGTCTCAGCGGTACCGATTACCAGCACGCCGTCGTCCTTCATCAACGTAACAAGGTTTTGCTGGATCGTCTTGCGTGTTGGCGTATCGAAATAAATCGACACATTGCGGAAAAAAATGATGTCGAAGCCCTGCAATACCGAGGGCTGGTTATCCGCCAGCAGATTAAGCTCGTGAAAATGCACCAGTTTCTTAACTTCCGGCTTGAGCACGTAGGTCTGGCGATCCTTGTCGAAATAGTGGCTGCGCACGCTGACCGGCACGCCGCGAAATGAAAATTCCGTATAGCGGGCGTGTCGTGCCTTGGCCAACACTTTGCTGTCGATGTCGCCACCAACAACGTCAAACAAGCGTGACACGCTCTCGCCATAGCGATCCATCAGCGCCATCAACAACGAATAGGGTTCCTCGCCGGACGAGCAGCCGGCACTGAGAATTCGTACCGGCGCCTGTCCGTTTCTGGCCGCCAGAAAACGTGGCGCCAGCCGATCAACGAGGAGGCGGATTTGCTCCGGCTCTCGGAAAAAATACGTTTCGTTGACGGTGAGCAGGTTGACCAGTTCCTGAAACTCGGCCTCGTCGCTGACCAGTCGGGCGTAGTAGCTACCAGCCTGGATCGCCAGCGCTTTGGCGCGCTCGGCCAGCGCTTGCAGCAGCACCCCCTCGCCGTTGCCTTCGATCAACAGGCCGCAGCGCGCTTTGATCAGTGCCTTGATTGCGCTGGTATCGGAGCTCATTGCCAGCCCTCCGCCTTGGCCAGTTGTATCATCGTTGGCGCAATGGCCTCGACTGGAAGTGTCTTCTGCACACTTCCGGCCTCAATGGCCAACCGATTCATGCCGTAAATTACCGAGCTGGCTTCATCCTGAGCGAGCGTCATGCCACCCTGTTCGCGGATTCGCGCGATGCCTCGGACGCCGTCGCTGCTCATCCCGGTGAGGATGATGCCAACCGCCTGACGGCCGAAAACATCAGCAACAGAACCAAGCATTACGTCGCAACTGGGGTGAAAAAGATCCCGCACGCCACATTCGACAAGCTTCACGGCGTGTGCGGAAGTAATACGCAGGTGGTACTCGGAAGGCGAGATGTGAATGACGCCTGCCTGGAGAAAATCGCCCTCGGCGGCCAGGCGAACAGGTAACCTGCACAGCCCGGACAGCCAGTCGACCATGCCTTGAGCAAAACCTTCAGAGATGTGCTGGGCAATCAGCACCGGACAGGGGAAATCGGCCGGTAGCGCAGGCAGGATCTGCGCCAGAGCCTGCGGCCCGCCGGTCGAACAGGCAATGGCGAAAACGTGCCGGGCGCCGTTCGTTACTGTTTGCGGTACCGCTACTCTGGCAACCGGCAAAGAAGTCGCGCCCGTCATCCCCGCGGGCGGCGCTGGGCGTGGGCGCATACGGGTAATCACCGATACGCCGGCCAGCATGCGTACCTTGGCCACGAAGTCGGCAGCTTCTGCCGGCGAGTAGTCAGGTTTCCGCACCACTTCGAGCGCACCGCAGCCCATTGCTGCCAGGGCATTCTGTGCATCGGCTACGCTGCTTACCACAAGGATGGGTACGCCCTTGCTATACATGATTTCCTCGATGGCTTGCAGCCCGCTCATCACCGGCATTTCGAGATCCATCGTAATCAGGTCGGGCTTTAGCGCGTGCGCCATGTCGACGGCCTGACGGCCATTGGATGCTTCGCCGACCACTTCTATCTCCTCGTCGCTCTCAAGGAAGCTACGCAGCAGCCCGCGTGCAAGGCTGCTGTCATCGGCGATGACGACGCGGATCCGGCCCATTGCAACGAGGCTCAGGCCGGATCGACAAGCTTGAACTGACGCACCAGCGCATCAAGCCGCGCCGACAACCCCGACATTTCCTTGCTGACTTCCGAGATGCGGGTAATCGAATGCGCGGTGTGCGAACTGGCGGTGACAATTTCACGCAAAGCCACGACCACCTGATTACTGGCAATCTTCTGCTGCTGGGTTGATAGCGAGATCTGCTGGGCTGCGCTACTTGTATGGGTGGCGGTATTGACGATGGCGTCGAGCCGTTCGGCGGTGTTGGCACTGGCTGCCGTTCCGGCGGCGATTCCCGCGCTGCCTTTTTCGGATGTAATGACCAGCCGGCTGATTGAGTCCTGAATTTCGTTGATCTTTGTCTCTATCTCGCGCGTGGAATCGGTCACGCTGTCGGCCAAACGGCGGATTTCGCTGGCCACTACCGAGAAGCGCTTGCCAGCCTCCCCGGCGCTGGACGCCTCAAGTGCGGCATTAAAAGCAATCAGCTTGGTCTGGTCGGCTACCGCGTT
>CAZZDF010000056.1:0-8773 GCA_964652915.1 uncultured Propionivibrio sp.
TGGCATCCCCTTTCGATGTTGGTGCGGCCGGTGGAACTCGAAGCTTTTGGCTTTTCGGCGTCAATTATAGCGGCATAGACTGGCGTGCAGGATGGATTTTTCTGCGTATTTCAGTTTTGCAGACGCATTGACAAATCGAGCGCCCGCACATCCTTGGTCAAGGCTCCGATCGAGATACGATCAACGCCGGTTTCAGCGATGTCACGCAGTGTCTCCAGCGTTACATTGCCTGAAGCTTCGAGCACGGCGCGACCGGCGCTGATGGCCACCGCTTCGCGCATCTGGGCGAGGCTCATGTTGTCGAGCAGAACCATCGTCGCGCCGGCATCGAGCGCTTGTTTGAGTTCGTCGAGTGTTTCGACTTCGACTTCGATGAACTTGCATTCCCCCTGCGTCGTGGCGGCCACTTGTTTGGCAGCCGCCACCGCCGCGCCAATGCTGCCGGCGGCGAGGATATGGTTTTCCTTGATCAGGATCGCGTCGTAAAGCCCGATTCGATGGTTGCCGCCGCCCCCGCACTGGACGGCGTATTTCTGCGCCAGACGCAAGCCGGGCAGCGTCTTGCGCGTATCGACTACCTGCGCATGGGTTCTGGCGACGACCGCGGCGTATTGCGCCGCTTTGGTGGCGACACCGGAAAGTAGCTGCAGGAAGTTGAGCGCCGTCCGCTCGCCGGTGAGCAACGCCCGCGCTGGGCCGGCGATCTCGCATAACACCTGATCGGGCACCACGCGATCCCCGTCGCCGGCTTGCCAAGTCACCGTGATGCACGGATCGAGCTGTTTGAAACTGCGCTCGAACCACGCCGTGCCGCATAAAACGGCATTCTCGCGGGCAATCACCGTGGCACGGGTCTGAGCCTCGGCGGGAACCAGCTGCGCCGTCAGATCGCCGCTGCCGACATCCTCAGCCAGGGCTGCAGCAACATTGCGTTCGATTTCGGGGGTGAGGAGGTTTTTGAATTGAGTTGAGGTGGCGTTCATGTTCGGTTATCCGGGTTTTCTGGTTGATATGCGACGCAGTAGGTGTTTGGGGGCTTACTTGGAATGATGGGGGCGGGTAACGACCCTGAACCGGCGTTGAAGCAATGGGAACGCGGTCATTCAGAAACGTTGAGCTAGCCGGCTCTTTGCGGCTTTGGCTTGGTCGTTATCTGGTGGTTTTTTGTGTAGCATTAATTACGTTACTAATTTGGCGCTTTACTTAGCGAGTGCTTGTAGTAGTTAAATTGGCGCGAATATCTGTAAATAGACCAGCTATTATTGCGGGCAAAACATAGATCAAGGCGCCAGCCTGAAAAAACAGCATTGCAAAGCGATTTTTAGTTGGAACAAAGCTACCAAGAACCGTTGGTTCAGTTAGATATACTGCCGTGCTCCATATACATGCGATGATGAACACTAATATTCCGATGTCTAGGGAGTAGTCAGAGGTCTTGCCTGATTTTTTCAGCCGACTCATCCGGCGATCAAGAAACGCTTGGTAGCCGCTAGTATTTAAATGCGATATCCATAAAGCTGTGCAAACAATGAAAGTAAAAGGACTGGTCATCCAGAATACGGACATTGCGTTTTTGAAGCTTGAGTTGATGATGTAATGCTGAACAAATGCCGGGCTCGCCGCCTGTATGTCTTGTGAATTGATGCCAAGCCACGTCCAAGTTGATTCTGGAACGAACAACACTGTAGATTGCAAAACACAGAGAATAGCCACATATTTAGGCAGCCCTTTTCTTGTGCCAAGGTTAAAAAACCAACTTACCAAAAAAACAACTGGATTTTTCATGTGAAATTCAGGGTCAGGTCTTGCATTGCCACATTTCGTCGAAATAGCTGATCCAATGCCTGCTTTAGGATCGTTTTGGCTACTTCCGCTCCTAGCCGAACACAGACGATTAGTTTATCCGAAAGCCCCAGTTCCTTTATGCAATTTGAGGCGACGACAATCTCTGGTTTAACTCAACAAGACTCTCTCGAGCCGCTCTCCATCCCAGCACAGGCATTCCCCCTGATTTTCCTGCCAGTCAGCTGTCACCCAGCGTTCGACGTGAATGCCGTCGACGAGGTGGTCGTGCTGGGCGGGGAGGTGGGTGTGGCCATGGATGAAGGTGGCGTAGCCGTGGGCGCGCAGGAAGTCGTCGGTGGTGCGGGGGTTAAGGTCCATCAGATAGCGCTGCGCGGGGTTGGCTTTGGCTTGTTTGGCGTTTTCGCTTTGCTGGCGTAGCGCGGCGGCGATCGCTTTGCGCTCGGCGAGTGGTTTGGCGAGGAAGACGTTGCGCCAGGCCGGGTCACGCACTTGTTTGCGGAACGCCTGGTAGTCGGTGTCGTCGGTGCACAGGAGGTCGCCGTGCGAAAGGACGAATTGCCAGGTGGGCAGCGAGAGTACGAACGGGTCGGGTAGCAGGCGCGCGCCAGTGCGCGCGGCAAATTCGTCACCGAGCAGGAAGTCGCGATTTCCGTGTTGTACGGAGAGGCCTACGCCGGAGTCGGTGAGGGCGCGCAAGGCGCTGACGATTTGGCGATTGAAGCCGTCTTCCGGGTCGTCGATGCCGTCGTCGCCGACCCAGACTTCAAAGAGGTCGCCGAGGATGTAGAGGTGCTCGGCATTGCGTGCCCGGCCGCCAAGAAAATCGAGAAAAATGCGCGTGACGCCGGGGGCTTGCGGGGAGAGGTGCAGGTCTGAAATGAACAGCAGCACGGGATTTCAGACCTGAGCCAGTGAGCGTGGTTAGCAGATTTCGGCGCGCTCGATGATCACGTCTTCCTTCGGCACATCCTGGTGGAAACCGGCGGAGCCGGTCTTGACGCCCTTGATCTTGTCGACAACGTCGCTGCCTTCAACGACCTTGCCGAAGACGCAGTAGCCCCAGCCGTTGGCGTTGGGGGCCTTGAAGTTGAGGAAGTCGTTGTCGGCGACGTTGATGAAAAACTGCGCGGTGGCCGAGTGGGGGTCGGAAGTGCGCGCCATGGCGATGGTGTAGTTGTCGTTCTTCAGGCCGTTGTCGGCTTCGTTCTTGATCGGGTCTTTGCAGGGTTTCTGTTTCATGCCCGGCTCAAAGCCGCCGCCCTGAATCATGAAGCCGGGGATAACGCGGTGGAAAATGGTGTTGTTGTAGTGGCCGGCTTCCACGTAGGAGATGAAGTTCTTGGCGGTCTCCGGGGCCTTTTCGGCGTCGAGTTCGAGGGCGATGACGCCGAAATTGGTGTGCAGCTTGATCATGAAAATTCCTTACTTTTTATCGGGGAGGATTTTTACGGACTGGATGACGACGGGTTCGAGCGGCACATTCTGGTGCATGCCTTTGTTGCCGGTCGGCACCTTGGCGATCTTGTCGACGACGTCCATGCCTTGCGTGACTTTGCCGAATACGGCGTAACCGCCATTGTTCAGCGGGTAGTCAAGCTGGGATGAATTGTTGACGTGGTTGATGAAAAACTGCGAGCTGGCCGAATTCGGGTCTTGCCGGCGCGCCATGGCGATGCTGCCGCGTTCGTTTTTCAGGCCGTTGCTGGCTTCGTTCTTGATTTCGCCAGCGGTAGGTTTTTCAGCCATGTCTTTGGTAAACCCGCCGCCCTGGATCATGAAGCCTTGCATGGTGCGGTGGAAGATGGTGCCGTTGTAGAAGCCGTCATTGACGTATTGCAGGAAGTTTTTGACGGTGATCGGCGCTTTTTCCGAATTGAGTTCAATGACGATGGTGCCCAGGCTGGTCTGCATTTCGACGGTTGGCGAGGCAAACGCGCCCAGCGAAAACAACAGGCCGGCGGCCAGTGCGGTGAGTTTTTTGAACATCAGGCGGCTCCTTCGTAGATGATTTTCCAGGTACTGCCTTCGCGGATCCAGTACTGGCGTTTTTTCATCTGGTTGTTGAGGTTGTTGCTCTTGTACTCTTGCTCGAAGGTGACGATGACCAGCTCTTCCTTCCCCGGATTGCGGAACATCGACATATTGGACAGTTTGACCTTGATCCATTCCTTGCCGGCATTGACCTGCCGTTTTTGCTTGGCGTATTGCTCAAGGGTTTGGTCGCTGGTCTTGAAGTTGGCCGAGTAGTGCTTCAGGTAGCGGTCGATGTCCTTGCTTTCCCAGTCGGTACGCCACTCGTCGATTTTCTTGTTAAGGGCGCTGCGCTCGTTTTGCCAGTCGTCAAAAGAGAGCCATTCCACCGAGTTGCTGATAATCACCGGGGTCAGGCCAATTTGCAGGTTTTTCGCCAGCGAGTCGAGGTCGACATTGGAGAGTACGACGCAACCGTCCGAGGCCTTGGGCGGGCGCGAGAAGGTGTCGGAAGGCGTGCCGTGCAGCCAGATGCCGTGGCCATTGCGCCCCTGCCGTTTGTCCCATTCGTTGGGGTAGTTGATCGGGAAAGCGCCGGTACCGTAAAAATCGCCGACTTTTTTGGGCGACAGGCTGGAGGTGACGTGATAGACGCCGACCGGCGTTTTCTTGTCGCCTTCGCGCATCTTGTTGGCGCCAAGCTTGCCTTGCGTGATGTAGTAGTCGGCGACAAAGCGCGGCCGGCCATTGTCGTTCTTGTACAGGTAGAGACGCGATTTCTGGGTGTCCACGACAATCGCGTGTTCCTGATCGGGCTGCATCTGCATCAGGTAGCGCGGCACGTATTCGGCGGTGGCTTCCCGGCTACGGTAGGCTTTCAGGCGGGCGATGATTTCTTCGCGCAGGTCTGAAACCTTTTCTTGTGGCGCGTTGCTGGCATTGCCGAAGGTGGAGATGGGCATGCTGCGGGCGAGCAGCAAGTCACCCTTGATCAGGTGCGCGAGCCGGAAATTCGGATATTGTTTGAGCAGTGCTTCGGTTTGTGCCAGCGCGGAATCCAGACGGTTCTTCTCGATCTCGCCGAGAATTTTGGAGAGCTGCGGCTCGGGGCCGGAATCGGAAAAAGTAGCGGGGACGACTGGAGCCTGCTGGCCCTTGGTTTTTGCGACGACGATTGTCCCTGCGGCACACAGGGCGGTTAGTGCAAGGGTAGTCAGTGCTACCCGGATGACTTTGTTTTTTCTAACCATCAACCGACACGTTCCTGTTGAATGAGCCACTTACCTCCGGACTTTACGAAAACGATTGTTTTACCGGTCGAGGATTGGAGCGTTGCCGAGTTGTATTGCTGGCGAAAGCGCACGGTTGCCTTGTTGTCGTTGATCGTGATCTTGATGTCATCGACCTTGACCTGGAGCTTGCCCGGCTTGTCGATGCGCTGGGCGCGTTCGGCTTCCCAGGCTTTACGGGACAAGCCGTTAGGCGGCTGGAAATCGCTGGCGTAGCGGTTCAGGTAGCCTTTGACGTTCTTGCGTGACCAGTCGTTGGCCCAGTCTTGCAGCGCCTTGGTCACGTCTGCCTCGACGCCTGAAGTGACGGCCGGCTTTTCCGTCGGTGCTTTGACTTCCGGAGCCTTGGTTTCCGCTGGCTTGACTTCTACCGGCTTGACTTCGGGCGCCTTTGCTACAGCGGCCGGTTCGGGAGCTTTTTCAACGGGCTTGATCGGCTTGGTTTCCGGTACTTTGGCCACGGCGACGTTCTTTGTCGTCTCCGCTGCGGCGGGTGCCGCCGAGGCACCGGGTTTGCTGCCCGGCTTGGCCGAGGTGCTGATCAAATCCTTGATCAACGACAGCTTGGTTTGCGTGGCAGCGTTGGAGGAATCAAGCTGCAGGGCTTTGTCATAGGCCTGACTGGCCAGTTTGGCATAAACGTCGCCAAGGTTTTCATGAGCAATGGAGTAGCTCGGGTGCGTGCGGATTGCCATCTCCAGCGCGGTGCGCGCTTTGTCGTATTGCTTCTGCTGGGCGTAAAGCACGGCCAGGTTGTTATACGGCTCAGGCAGCTCCGGGAAGTCTTCGGTGAGTTTGGTGAAAACGGCGATGGCATCGGCCGTGCGCCCCATTTCAGTGAGGATCAGTCCGCGCAGAAAACGGCCCTGAGCGTCTTTGGGTTTTGAAGATATGTAAGCGTCGACCGTTTCGAGTGCCTGCGGCATCTGGTTTTGCTTCATCAGGCGCTGAACATCCGGCAGACTCTGGGCATGGGCAGTGGAAACGGCTACGCTCAGGAGGAGGCCAAGAACAAGGGCTGAAAGGCTCGCCGTTAAAGGCATTTGGGCGGTTGGACGCATCGGTATGGTATACTTCGCAAAGGTTGATTATCTAACTTTCGGATTCTATCAAGAAGCGCGTCGAATCCAAAGTATTCCTTATGCTCCCGGTAAGTCGCGGAGCGTTCTCGTGAGCTGAAGAATGTTGAAAATTTATAACACGCTGGTAAGGGAAAAGCAGGTTTTTGTTCCCATCGAACCGGGCAAGGTTCGCATGTACGTTTGCGGGATGACGGTTTATGACTACTGTCACCTCGGTCATGCCCGGGTTCTCGTCGTGTTCGACATGGTTCAGCGCTGGTTGCGGGCCAGCGGTTTTGACGTGACCTATGTGCGCAACATTACCGATATCGACGACAAAATCATCAAACGTGCCAATGAAAACAACGAAACCATCGGCGAGCTGACCAATCGCTTCATCGCTTTCATGAACGAGGATTCTGCGGCGCTTGGCGTCCAAAGGCCCGATCACGAGCCGCGTGCCACTGAATATGTGCCGCAGATGCTTAAGCTGATTGGCGATTTGGAAACCAATGGCCTCGCTTACAAGGCCAGTGAAGGCGACGTGAATTTCTCGGTGCGCAAGTTTCCTGGTTACGGCAAGCTTTCCGGAAAATCGCTGGACGACTTGCGGGCGGGCGAACGCGTTGATGTCGAGCACTCCAAGCAGGATCCACTGGATTTCGTGTTGTGGAAGCATGCCAAGGAGGGGGAACCGGCTTGGGAGTCGCCTTGGGGCAAGGGGCGGCCAGGCTGGCACATTGAGTGCTCGGCGATGAGCTCCGATCTGCTCGGCAAGCAGTTCGATATTCATGGCGGCGGCCAGGATCTGCAGTTCCCGCACCATGAAAACGAGATTGCCCAGTCCGAAGGCGCGCATCAGTGCCAGTTTGTCAATTACTGGATGCATAACGGTTTTGTGCGTGTCGATGATGAAAAGATGTCCAAGTCCTTGGGCAACTTCTTCACGATTCGCGAAGTGCTGAAAAAATACGATGCCGAAGTGGTGCGTTTCTTCATTCTGCGCGCCCACTATCGCAGTCCGCTGAACTATTCCGACGCGCACCTTGACGATGCGCGCGGGGCGCTGGGCCGGCTTTATACGGCGCTCAAGGCCGTCGATTCGGTTGAACTTCCGGTCGATTGGAACGAGGCGCACGCCCTGCGCTTCCGTCAGGCGATGGATGATGACTTCAATACGCCGGAAGCCTGCGCGGTGCTCTTTGATTTGGCCACCGAAGTCAATCGCAGCAAGTCCCCGGCGCTGGCAGGGCAGTTGCGTGCCCTGGGCGGTTTGCTGGGCTTGCTCAAGCGCGATCCGCAGGCCTTCCTGCAAGCCACGCCGGCCGACGCGTCGGATGGTGCGTTGTCGGCCGAGCAGATCGATGCGCGAATCGCCGAGCGGATCGCGGCCAAGAAGGCCAAGAACTTTGCCGAGGCTGATCGTATCCGTGCCGAGTTGCTGGCAGCAGGAATCGTCCTCGAGGATGGGCCGCAAGGCACGACTTGGCGGCGTGCCTGAGGCATGCCCTTGGCGGACGCGCTGTTTATAAGCGTTGCAGAGCAGGGGTTTCGCTGAAGTCCGCTGCATGCGGGTGGTAGCCCGCTGCTGATAGAAAAAAAGCCCGATAGCAGAAATCTGTTATCGGGCTTTTTGTTGGATGCCAGCGGTGATCAGTCAGTGCCGAAGAACTCGCGCACGCGATCCATCCACGATTTGGCGCGTGGGTTGTGGCGAGCCGAGTCGCTGCTGCTGGTTTCTTCAAGTTCCCTGAGCAGTTCTTTCTGGCGATCAGTCAGGTTGACCGGTGTTTCGACGACGACATGGCAGAGCAGGTCGCCGTGCGCATGGCTGCGTACGCCCTTGATGCCTTTGCCGCGCAGACGGAAGATTTTTCCCGATTGCGTTTCGGCCGGAATCTTGATCTGGGCGACGCCGTCGAGCGTCGGGATCTCGATTTCGCCGCCGAGTGCCGCTGTGGTAAAGCTGATCGGCATTTCGCAGTGCAGATCGTTCTGTTCGCGCTGGAAAACGGTGTGCGGCTTGAGGTGGATCTGTACGTACAAATCGCCGGATGGGCCGCCGTTGACGCCATGCTCGCCTTCGCCAGAAAGCCGGATGCGATCACCTTCATCAACGCCCGCGGGGATTTTGACGGCGAGCGTTTTGTGCTGTTTGACGCGTCCAGCGCCCTGACAGGCGCCGCAGGGTTCTGCGATGAAACGTCCGGTGCCGTGGCATTTCGGACAGGTTTGCTGAATCGAGAAAAAGCCCTGCTGCAGGCGAACCTGACCGCTGCCCTGGCAGGTCGGGCAGGTTTTTGCTTGTGTCCCGCTCTTGGCGCCGGAGCCTTTGCAAACATCGCAGGCTTCCATGGTCGGGATGCGGATTTTTGTTTCGGTGCCGAAAGCGGCTTGTTCCAGCGTGATTTCGAGGTTGTAACGCAGGTCGGCGCCCCGGTAGACGTTGGAACGTCCGCCGCCACGCCCGGCCGCGCCGAAAATCTCGTCGAAAATCCCACCAAAAGCGTCGGAAAAGCCTCCCGCACCGCCGCCAAAACCGCCCATTCCCGCTTGCGGGTCAACACCGGCATGACCGAACTGGTCGTAGGCCGAGCGCTTTTGCGCGTCGGAGAGAATCTCGTAGGCCTCTTTCGCTTCCTTGAA
>CAZZDF010000057.1:0-8670 GCA_964652915.1 uncultured Propionivibrio sp.
GGGCCATCGACCGCGTTCTGGCCAAACCTCCGGCTTTTGCCAGCGAAGAAGATCTCGAAATTCTCGGCTTGCTGTGGGCTGATCGGTTGTATGACTGCGGTTTGCGGGCCTTTGGTCTGGGGCCGCAGCATGGCGGTGATGCCCTGCGCTTGATGTTACAGACGGAACGTCTTTATCCGGCCAACGATTTCACCCCCTTTGCCCTGGCTGAGTCGCGTTCGGCCAGCCTGGCCTGGCGAGTCGATCGCGACGGTCGTCAGCGTCCATGCTTCAAAGCGGCGTCCGAGGCGGATCTGGTCATTCCCTTGCAAGCGCCGTGGTACGTCGATCTGGAAGAAAACCGGATCGGCCCTCTTGAGGTACCAGTGGCGCCGGAAGTTATTGCACGCTTGTTTTCCTTGCCGCCGCTTTCGCCGGTTGAGGCAGCCCTGGCCGCCGATGCCCTGGCCGAGCTGGCCCCCGGTTTGCCTTTGCCGGCCAGAGACGCCGTCGCCAACTTGCGCTGTATCGAAACCGCGCCGCTTCCGGTGTTGCGGCTGGAAACCCTGAATATCCACGGTAACCGCGATTGGCGTGGTTATGCGGCGCGCGATGAGGAAGGGGTGATCGACGTGGCGCTGCCGGTGTTCCGTTATCTCGACGCCGAGGTCAAGCCCGGCGACACGCGTGAATTCTGCATATTGCCGGATGGCGAGACGGTTCGTCTGGTGCGTAACCGCGAGCGCGAAAAGGCCTTGATTGCTGGCCTTGAGAGTGCCGGATTGCAGCGGATTCCGCTGCAGGTACTGCATACGTTCGGGAGTCCGCCGGATCATGCGTTTGGCTTGTGCTATGAGGACGACTGGTCGGCGTTCATGCGCGATGCCTTGCCGGCCTTGCGCGCTGCCGGTTGGGAAATCGAGTTCGATGAGGACTTTCGCCATCATGCGCTGGAAGTCGAAGCCTGGGATGCCGAGCTTATCGAGGCCGAGAATGGCTGGTTTGATCTCGATATGGGAATCATCGTCGAAGGCGAGCGTTTGCCGCTGGCGCCTCTGCTGGCCGGGCTGTTTCGCCGCGATGCGCGGTGGCTCGACGCCGGCCTGTTGCAGCAGATTGACGATGAAGAATCGATTGAACTGAAGACCCCGGCGAACAAGCGCATCCGGGCGCCTGCCGGGCGGCTCAAGCCTCTGGCAGCGACGCTGATTGATCTTTTCGACGGCTTTTCCGGCGGTAATACCCTGCGCCTGTCGCGCTTCGATGCGCCGCGTCTGGCTGAGTTGGGCGATACCAGCCGCTGGCAGTTCCGCGGGCAGGGCGATGTGCTGGCGCTTGCCGATAAACTGGCGGCGGCGCAAGGTGTCATGCGGATCGAGTCGCCGGCGGGTCTGGGGCTTGAATTGCGCCCGTATCAGGAGGAAGGACTGGCCTGGCTGCAGTTTCTGCGCGAGCAGCAGTTGTCGGGCATTCTTGCCGACGACATGGGGCTGGGTAAAACGGCCCAGGCTTTGGCACACCTGCTGTTGGAAAAGGAAGCTGGGCGTCTGGATCGCCCGGCGCTGATTGTTCTGCCGACTTCCCTGATCTTCAACTGGAAGAACGAGGCAGCGCGCTTTGCGCCGAGCCTGTCGATTCTTTCGCTGCACGGTGCCGAGCGTAAGGCGCGTTTTGCCGAAATCCCCGACCACGATGTGGTGTTGACGACCTATCCCTTGTTGTGGCGCGATGCGCAGGAGCTCACCGGGCATCGTTACCATCTGCTCATTCTCGATGAGGCGCAGACGGTCAAGAACGCGCGCAGTCAGGGCGCCGAAGTGGTGCGCCGGATCGACGCGCGGCATCGCCTGTGCCTGACCGGCACGCCGCTGGAAAATCATCTGGGTGAATTGTGGAGTCAGTTCGACTTTCTTCTGCCCGGTTTTCTTGGCAGCAGCAATGCCTTTGCACGCTATTGGCGCACGCCGATTGAGAAGCAGGGCGACTGGCAGCGGCGTGATCTGCTGGCGCGGCGGATTCGTCCGTTCATTCTGCGGCGCAAAAAGGAAGAGGTGGCGCGTGAACTGCCGCCGAAAACGATCATCGTGCGCAAGGTCGAACTGGCCGGCGGGCAGCGTGATCTTTACGAAACGATCCGCGTGGCGATGGATTCGCTGGTGCGCGAAGAAGTGGCGACCAAGGGCTTTGGCCGCAGTCAGATCGTCATTCTCGACGCCTTGCTCAAGCTTCGGCAGGTCTGTTGTGATCCGCGATTGGTCAAGGCGGCTTCGGCGCAGCGGGCGAAGGAGCGCGCCAAGCTCGATTTGTTGATGACCATGCTGCCGGAGCAGGTTGATGAAGGACGGCGCATCCTGCTCTTCTCGCAATTTACCAGCATGCTGGCCCTGATCGAAGCCGAGCTGAAGCGCGCCGGACTGGATTATGTGATCCTCACGGGCGATACCGAGGATCGGGAAACCCCCGTGCGTCGTTTCCAGGCCGGTGAAGTGCCGATCTTTCTGGTCAGTCTCAAGGCCGGTGGGGTTGGCTTGAATCTCACCGCGGCCGATACGGTGATTCATTACGATCCGTGGTGGAATCCGGCGGTCGAAAATCAGGCGACCGATCGTGCGCATCGTCTGGGCCAGGACAAGCCGGTGTTCGTTTATAAGCTGATCATCGCCGGCAGTATCGAAGAGAAAATCCTCGCCTTGCAGGAGCGCAAGGCCGAATTGGCGGCCGGAATTCTCTCGGCGGATTCCAGTGTTGATCTGAAATTTGGCGAAGATGATCTGGCCGCGCTCTTTGCGCCCTTGCCGCTGTAGGGTGAACACCCTGATCCTAAAGGCATTTTCGGATTCCTTGTTGGCTGTCGCGGTTTGACCGGGAAGGCGTTGTCGGGGATAATTCACGGCTTTATTTTTCCCCGGCCAGAAAACACACGCCAGTGTTTGCCTCATGGCTCTCGCGTTCGACTAGACAGGATCGGCAAATGACCAACAATCACCCGGCACTCGCTATTGACCCCTATTACGAAGGTGTTCCTGCGTATATGACCGAGGTCTACGACTGGGCTTACGTCAATCCGAAATGGGTGCGGGCCTTGGATCATAACTGGGTGGTTCGGGTTCTGCTGTTTTTGAACGATCAGCGTTTGATGCGCGCCTATCTCAACGAGATCAAGCCGGGAATGCGCGTCTGGCAGTTGGCGCATGTTTACGGCGATCTGGTGACCCGTGCGGCGCAAAAAGTGGGGCCGCAGGGCGTTTTTCATTTGACCGATGTAACGCCGATCCAGATTGAACATGGCACGCGCAAGCTTGCCGGAATGGAGTGGACGCGAGTCATCCGCAGCGATGCCGCCGAGTTCGATCACGCCGAGCGGGTCGATTACGACCTGATTTGCAGTTTCTTCCTGCTGCATGAGGTGCCGGAAGACAAGAAGTACGAAATCATGGATCACATGCTGGCCAAGTTGCCCAAGGGCAGCAAGGCGGTTTTCGTCGATTATCACAATCCGGCCAAGTGGCAGCCGATCCGCTACATCCTCAAAGTGGTCAACCACTATCTCGAGCCGTTTGCCGAAACGCTCTGGAAGAACGAGCTGAAGCATTACGCCAGCCAGGCCGATAAATTCACCTGGCGCAAGAAGACTTTCTTCGGTGGTGTCTATCAGTGCGTCGTTGTCGAGCACAAGGACTGATCATGTCCGGCGCTTCTGAAAGCGCCTGAATTCGCGTGGTTTCGCCGCATCATGGTGAAGATGCCCGTGTTTATTGGCTTCCAGGCTGATCGCCCGGTTCGTTTCGGGTGATTCGGGCGCAGCCCGAATAATGTGGCAGAATGGTCGGACTCCCCGGTTTTGGTAAGACAGAAAATGGAGTCGGTCCATGGCTAGACAGAGTTTCCCTGCTGGTGTTGTGCTTGGCGTTATGCTCGATATCGTGCGGCGCTTTTTGCGCGTGCTGCCTTGCTGTCTGGGCTTGCTAGCGGCAACGGCGTATGGTGCCGATGTCGGGCTGGCTGGGTTGTTTCCGGGCAAGGCCTTGCTGACGATCAACGGTGGCGCGCCGCGTATCGTGCCTGTTGGCACGACAACGGCTGAAGGCGTGAAAGTTTTGTCGATCGACGGGGAAACGGCCGCTATCGAAATCGATGGCAAGAAGCGGGTGCTGCGCGTCGGGCAGAATGTCGCTTCGCAAGGTTCCGGTTCGGGGCCGGCCAAAGCGGTGCTGACGGCGGATGCCGGTGGCCATTTTTTGACGACCGGGAGCATCAATGGCACTTCCGTCAAATTCCTGGTCGATACCGGTGCTTCCAAGGTTTCGTTGGGGGCGAGCGATGCGCGCCGGATCGGTATTGATCCTGGCAAAGGTCAGCTGGGGTTTGTCGACACGGCCAACGGACAAGCCAGCGTGAGCTTGGTTAAGCTCGATACGGTGCGGGTTGGCGAAATTGTGCTGAACAACGTTGATGCGCTGGTGCATGAACAGGATATGCCCTTCGCGCTGTTGGGCATGAGCTTTTTGAACCGTATGGAAATGCAGCGCGATGGCCAGACCATGACGCTGAAAAAACGTTATTAGGAGAAAACTATGCCTCACCGCGACGAAGAAATAGTCATGTTGCGCCGTGAACTCGAAATGCTGATGAGCGAGCGGCAGACGTTGCTGCGCGTTGTCGGGGCGACGGCCGCCCTGATTGCCAGCCTGAATAGTCGGCAGCTTCCGGTCGGGGCGGTCGAGGCTGCCGATCTGGTGGCGACGTCGATCAACTCTCTGTCCGAAGAGACCTTGCAGGATGCGCTCAGCGCGGTACGCGCTGAAATCGAGGATGAGCAGTCTGTCGGCGACAACTGAGAATGCCGACGGCAAACAGGGCGGAGGGGCTGCTCACCCAGTCGATCTGGTCCGCTTGCGTTCGGCCTTGTATCCGACGTCCCGGTCAGCGGAGTCTGTAGGCGAGGAGGTCGTTATCGACCGGGCGCTGACGCCGGCTTCGGTCTTGTTTCCCATTGTTTTGCGTGAGTCGGAGCCAACGGTGTTGCTGACGCAGCGCACCGAGCACCTCAAGGATCATCCCGGGCAGATCAGTTTTCCCGGTGGACGGGTTGAGGCCGAAGATGCTTCCCCGGCGCACACGGCCTTGCGCGAATCGGAGGAAGAAATCGGCCTGGCCTCGCGGTATGTCGAAGTGATTGGCTATTTGCCGGAATACCGCACCGTCACCGGCTTTTGCGTGACCCCGGTGGTCGGCTTGGTCGCCCCGTCGTTTGAGTTGCGCCTGGACGCTTTTGAAGTGGCCGAGGCTTTTGAGGTGCCTTTGGCTTTTTTGCTCAATCCGGCCAACCATCAGCGGCATTCCGTAGAATTTCAGGGGAAGCCGCGCCAGTTTTACGCCATGACCTATCAGCAGCGCTATATCTGGGGCGCGACGGCCGGAATGATCGTTTCGCTCTCCCGGTTGCTGGCTGCCTGAAAAAGAGGAGCGTGTGGTATCTTGGCCGTTCATTGGCGTTGGCGAAGTTGATGGGCGATGTGTTGCGCCAGCCGAATCTCTGATTCTGTAAGCTGAATTCTGCAAACCGTGAGGCCATGGCACTTTTTTCTCTGATCGCTGTTTTGTTGCTCGAACAGATTCGGCCTTTGCCGTATCGCCAGATCGTGGTCGAGCCGCTTTCCATGTTGGCGCAGCTGATGGAGCGGCTGTTCAATGCCGGCGAACACAAGCATGGTCTGATTGCCTGGCTGCTAGCGGTTGGCAGCCTTGTATTGATCAGTGGAGGCGTCTATTTTGCGCTTTACGCCTTCAGTCCGCTGCTGGCCTGGCTGTGGAATGTGCTGATGCTTTACTTGACCATGGGCTTCCGGCAGTTCAGCCACTACTACACCGACATTCAATTTGCCTTGCGCATGGACGATTTGCCGCATGCGCGGAAGCTATTGGCCGAGTGGTGTGGGCATCCGGCCGATGGGTTGTCACCGGCCGAGGTGGCGCGTCTGGCGATTGAAGCCGTTTTAAAGGCGTCGCATCGGCATGTCTTCGGCGTGGTGGTTTGTTTTGTCCTGCTGCCGGGGCCGTGTGGCGCGGTGCTGTATCGCGTAGCCGGTTTCCTTGACCAAGGCTGGGGGCGGCTTGCCGACGAGGAGGCGGGCTGTTTCGGAAAGTTCTCGCAGCAGGCATTTGCCGTGATCGACTGGTTGCCGGCACGGATTACGGCTGCAGCGTTTGCGGTGGTCGGGAACTTCGAGAATGCCGTGGCCTGCTGGCGTAGTCAGGCCGCCGCATGGTCGGCCAAGGCTTCCGAACGTGGCCTTGGCTGTGTTCTGGCCAGCGGAGCGGGGGCTTTGGGCGTGCGTTTGGGCGGGCATCGCGCAGCGGGCGACGAGCGTGTTGAATATGGCGAAGTCGGCATGGGCGAAGAACCCGGTGTCGATGCAATGCAGCGCGCGGTCGGACTGGTCTGGCGCGCCTTGTTGCTGAGTTTGCTGCTCCTGCTGCTGTTGAGTTTTGCCAGTCTGGTGGGCGCGTAATCGTTAGCCAACCCGTCGCTTCAGCGCGTGGTGTGGGAGTTGGGCGGCAGCTGCATTTCCGGGGAAAAAAAGCGTAGCGTATTGCGCCCGGTGGCCTTGGCCGAATACATGGCCAGATCGGCTTGCTTGATGAGTTCGAGCGGCGTTGATTGGTGGTTTGAGAAAATCGTAATGCCGACGCTGGCCGTGCTGCGATGTTGGTGTCCCGATAGGTCGTAAGGCTGGCCGAGCGCGACGATGATTTTCTCGCCGACGGTTTCCGCCTGAACGATGCTTTGTTCATGGATGGTGCTCAAATCGACGAGCATCACGACGAATTCGTCGCCGCCAAAGCGGGCGACGGTGTCGCCTTCGCGAATGCAGGTGGAGAGCCGTTGTGCCACATGCTGCAGAAGCAGATCGCCAACGTCGTGGCCTAGCGTGTCGTTGAGCGTCTTGAAGTGATCGAGATCGAGGAACAGCAAAGCGCCCTGGCGTCCGCTGCGGGCGCTTGAAGCCAGTGCCTGATGCAGACGGTCGAGTAGCAGACGGCGGTTGGGCAGGCGGGTCAGCGGGTCGTAAAAGGCCAGATTCCGGATTTCGTCTTCGGCCGATTTGCGCAGGGTAATGTCGGTCAATGCGCCGATGTAATGGGTGATCTGGCGAGACTCATTGCGGACGGCGGTGATGGTGAGCCATTCCGGATACACCTCGCCATTCTTGCGGCGGTTCCAGATTTCTCCCTGCCAGGAGCCTTTGCCGGTAATGCTCTCCCACATCGCCTGATAGAAGGCTTCGTCGTGCCGCCCGGATTTGAGGAGCGCCGGGGTCTTTCCGACGATCTCGTCGAAAGCGTAGCCGGTGATCCGGGTGAAAGCGGGATTGACGCGCAGGATTTTCCGGTCGGCATCGGTAATCACCATGCCTTCCTGAGATTCAAATGCCGTAGCAGCGATGCGGATTTCATCCTCGGCCTGTTTGAGCACGGTGATGTCCTGCACCGTGCCGATACAGCGGCGCGGGCTGCCGTCGGGGAAGAACTCGACTTCCCCGCGCTGACTGATCCAGCGCGGTGTTTCATGGATCATGATGCGATGCACGTTGGTCAGGGGTTTGCCCTTGAGTGCGTTCTTCCAGTCTTCATCGAGCTTGGCCCGATCGTCCGGATGAACGCGTTTAAAGTAGGCCGCGCGGGTGCTGATGATGTCTTCGGGGATGTCGACGATACGGCTGGTTTCCGCCGACATCTCAATCCGGTCGGTTGAAAAATCGTAGATCCAGCTCCCGATGTGCGCGACCGATTGTGCGGCGTTCAGGTCGGCGGCGATGCGTTGCGATTCCTCCGTGCGTTGCGCGAGATTGACGCTCAGCTTCCGTACTTCATTAAGGCGTTTGCGGTAGGTGCGGACGAGGAAAACGATCAGCAGGGTCGACGAGGCGATGCACAAAACCTGCACCAGGCCGTACATCGTGGCACTGGTTGTCGGAGGTGCTGGCAGCGCGTTGCGGTATTCGGCCAGCACCAGCGTTAGGATCGTCGCCGTTGCCAGTAGCGCCAGCGCAATGGCCTGCCGCATGCCAAGCAGCCAGCCGCCGAGCATGACGAGTAGCGGGAAGAGGATGACCAGCGTTCCGCGGACGCCGCCAAAAAAATACAGAACGACGCTGATGATGGCCCATGTTGCCCAGACCAGAATACTGAGCGCCAGATGGACTTTGCCGCGCATGAGTAAGGCCAGCGAGATTGCCGATACCGCGATCTGCAGGATGGGACCGACCAGACGCACGGGTTGATGCGGCGCGCAAAGATAGGCGATGAGCAGCAGCAGGCACGATGCGGCAAGAACCGTCCCCACCGCGTATTTCAGAAGGGCAAGTGAGAGCCCCCCATACAACGCCGGCGTGTTGGGTCGAACAACGGGAGAAGACTTGCTTTTCATCGAGACCGCCGCACCGAATCTGTCTCAGCTAAATATAGACCAGTCGGCGAACTGCGGCGGATTTATATTGCATAAACTGGGCGGGCGATCCGGCAGTGTGTCGGATTCGCCTCAGCCGGGACCCTCAGTGCTCAATACAGTAAATACGCCGCCCGCTCGGCTTCCCATGCCGCTTCGTCCACGCTGGTCAGCGCGTCGAGGTCGGCTGGGGTGGCGTTGGGGTCGTCGACCCATTCGCGCAGGAGCGGGCTGCCGTTGAT